>NZ_JBVJLI010000001.1:422414-700871 GCF_055584805.1 Pseudomonas sp. NPDC090752
ACATCAGAAAGGGCGATCCGAAAGGGTCGCCTTTTTTGCATCTGCGCGTTTTATAGCCTAGCCGGTTGTAGCAAGGTGTAACGTATGGTCGCGGTCCGGGCCGTGAGGCGCCATGCTAGAATCCGCCGCTTCGAAACGGGAGGTACACGCGTGCGTAAACTGGCAGTGGTAATGGCAGTGCTGGCCCTGGCGGGCTGTGAGAACGAGGTCGAGGGTGTGCACAAACAGGTGGCCGAACACCTGCACCACCCTAAAACCGCCAAGTTCGGCAACGTACGAATCGACACTCAGGGCAAAATCTGCGGCCAGGTGCGTGGCAAGGACGATGCCGGGCAGTATGAAGCCTACCGCAGCTACGTGGCCGTCAAGCGTGACGATGGTCAGTACGACATTATTGTCGACGACAGTGGTAACAACCTCCGGATCCGTGAACTGTGTGGCGGCGCCGACCTGCAGCGTCGTGCCGAGGCCCTGGCCGATCAGCCGGCACCACAAGGCTGGGATGTCGAAGTAATTCAGGGTGCCAACATGGGTGCACTGAGCGACATGACCGCGCGTCTGATCGAAAAGGGTATCCCGTCTTCGGTTGAGTATCGCGACGGCAAGCCGGTGGTGCTGATGGGGCCGTTCCCTACCAGGGAAGAGGCCGAGGCGCGCAAGGCGGAGGTCATGGGCAAGCTGGGGACCGATTCGGTGGTCATTCAGCATGGTGTCGAGCGCTAGTCAGGCAGCAGATTTCCAGCAGGTAAAAAGCCCGGTGCAGACGGCCTGTCATCTGTAACCCGACCCGGCTATGCTTGCTCAGTGAGATGGCCGAACGGGGAGGGCCTCATGTCTACACTGGAACGGGCCATTGTGGTGGCCGCCAGAGCGCATGAAGGGCAATACGACAAGGGTGGCGCGGCGTATATCCTGCACCCGTTGCGGGTGATGATGAGGGTTTCCACGTCTGAGCAGCGAATCGTCGCTGTACTGCATGATGTGATCGAAGACACGCCGCTGACACTTTCCGATCTTGCCCGCGAGGGCTTCAACCTGAAGATTCTCGCCGCATTGCTGGCGCTTAGTCGCAACCAGGGCGAGAGCTATGAAGACTTTGTCGTGCGCCTGGGCGTCGACCCGCTGGCGCGCACGGTCAAGTTGGCCGACCTGGCCGACAACAGTGACCTTTCCCGCATCCCATGCCCCGGGCCGGTAGACCTGGCGAGGCTAGCCCGCTATCGCGAGGCTAGCGCTTATCTGCAGGCATTGCCTTAGGTGCGTCAATCTTCCTTCGGCACGGTCCAGAAAATCTGCACGCCGCCATCGTCGCGGTGGGCGAGGGTGACGTTGTCGTTCTCGGCGATTTCCTCGAGCAGGGTTTCCCAATCATCAGGCGATTCGTTTTCCAGGCGGAAGATCAGCGCGGCGCGGCTGCGCTGGGCGAGGGGATTGTTGATGATCTTCTGGATGCGCAGGCCCAGTTGTTGGTAGCTGCTCGGGGTTGCTTCGGCGGTACTGGCCACGGAGGCGATTCCTTGTTGTGCTGTATGTGTGTACAGTATTTCACCGCAAGGTATTTCGCAACTGGTTCGGCGTTGGGTCTTCACGGGTCAGCCCGCGAAAGGGCCGGTGCAGATAACACACCAGCCCTCGGTCACGCCGCGATCAATATTCCCAGAAAATCCGCTGCAGCTCTTTGCTGTCCTGGGTCTTGGTCATGGCGACCATCGCCAGGATTCGCGCTTTCTGGGGGTTTAGGTCATGCGCTACGACCCAGTCGTTCTTGTCGTCAGGCTGTTCAGCGTTGCGCAGTACGAAACCGCCCTGGTTGACGTGCGACGAACGAATGATCTGTACGCCATTCTTGCGCAACTCCTGCAGCGCCGGCACCACCCGCGAAGATACCGAGCCATTGCCGGTTCCCGCATGGATCAGTGCTTTCGCACCGTTCTGCGCCAGTGCCTGGTAGGCAGTGTCGGTCACGTTGCCATAGCCGTAGGCGATGTCCACCTGGGGCAGGCTGCTGATTTGCTTGATGTCGAATTCCGAGTTAACGGTATGGCGCTTGGCGGGCAGGCGGAACCAGTACGATTTGCCTTCCACGACCATGCCCATCGGGCCCCAGGCGCTCTTGAAGGCCTCGGTCTTGATGTTGACCGACTTGCTGACGTCGCGGCCGGACTGGATCTCGTCGTTCATGGTCACCAACACGCCTTTGCCACGGGACTGCTTGTCACCGGCCACCGCCACGGCGTTGTACAGATTGAGCATGCCGTCGGCGGACATGGCGGTGCCTGGGCGCATGGAGCCGACCACCACGATTGGCTTGTCGGTCTTTTCCACCAGGTTGAGGAAGTAAGCGGTTTCTTCCAGGGTGTCGGTGCCGTGGGTGATGACAATCCCGTCGACATCGCTGCTTTCGGCCAATTCGGCTACGCGTTTGCCTAACTTGAGCAGGTCGTCGTTGCTGATGCTTTCAGAGGCGATCTGCATTACCTGTTCGCCGCGCACATTGGCGATGCCGGCCAGCTCCGGCACGCCGGCGATCAGCTTGTCGACACCGACCTTGGCGGCCTGGTAGGTGGCGCTGTTGGCGGCGCTGGCGCCCGCGCCAGCGATGGTGCCGCCGGTAGCAAGGATGACCACGTTGGCCAGTTTTTGCTGGGTTTCGGCTTCTTTGGCCGAAACGGCGGTTGGCAGGATCAGCAGCAGCGCCAGGGCGCTGGGGGTGAAGGACTTCAGTGCAACATTGATCATTATTGTGCTCTCTTCCAAGTGAGATATTTTTGTTGAGTTGCGCAATACCCCAGGCAGATTTCGTACCACGTAAGCGAGATGCCTTGAACGCGGCTGCCGCAGGTGCATGCGCGAGGCCCCATCCGTTCGGCGCCCCGAACAAGCATAGGAAAACCTGTTCGGTTTTTCGGATTAATCTCGGGTAATCTGCAACAGGCGCCGTGACATCACCGGCAGCGAAACGGATTTGACAAAACCACGTCCTGTTCCCATAGTTAGCCAACGCAAACGTTTGCGATCCGATAAAAATCACAAGATTCGGAGTCATCTCCCATGAAACTGCCGTTCCCCGGTCGTCTGTTGGCGCTCGCCATTATTTCCTCGCTATCTCTCGCGCTGCCGCTGTCTGCTGCCCATGCCGAAGATAAGCCCAAGGTTGCCCTGGTCATGAAGTCGCTGGCCAACGAATTTTTCCGCACCATGGAGGATGGTGCCAAGGCCTACCAGAAAGATCACGCCAACGAGTTCGATCTGATTGCCAACGGCATCAAGGACGAGACCGACACCGGTAACCAGATCCGTATCGTCGAGCAGATGATCGCCACCGGCGCCAAGGCGCTGATCATCGCTCCGGCCGACTCCAAGGCCCTGGTGCCGGTGATCAAGAAGGCGATGGACGCTGGCATCACCGTGGTCAATATCGACAACCGCCTCGACCCCGACGTGCTCAAGAGCAAGAACCTCAGCGTACCCTTCGTAGGCCCCGACAACCGCAAGGGCGCGCGCCTGGTTGGCGACTATCTGGCCAGCCAGAAGCTCAAGGCCGGCGACCAGGTCGGCATCATCGAAGGCGTGCCGACCACCACCAATGCTCAGCAGCGCACTGCCGGTTTCAAGGACGCCATGGAAGCGGCGCAGATGAAGATCGTCTCGGTGCAGTCCGGCAACTGGGAAATCGACAAAGGCAACGCCGTCGCCGCCTCTATGCTCAACGAATACCCCGACATCAAGGCGCTGCTGGCGGGCAATGACAGCATGGCCCTGGGCGCCGTGTCGGCCGTGCGCGCCGCCGGCAAGACCGGGCAGGTGCAAGTAGTGGGCTATGACAACATCAACGCCATCAAGCCGATGCTCAAGGATGGCCGCGTGCTTGCCACCCTCGACCAGGCCGCCAGCCAGCAGGCGGTGTACGGCATTCAGGCAGCGCTGAAGATGATCAAGGGCGAGAAGCCAGATGTGGACGCCGACAACGTGATCCAGACCCCCGTCGAACTCATCACCCAGCCTTGACGTTCAGGAGAGGTGGCCATGTCTGTAAAGGCCAATGAGGTACTGCTGACCGCCAGCGGACTGGGTAAGAGCTACGCGCAGCCGGTGCTGAGTGATGTCAGCCTGGCCCTGCGCGCCGGCGAGGTGCTGGCCCTGACCGGCGAGAACGGCGCGGGCAAGAGCACGTTGTCCAAGCTCATCAGCGGGCTGGAAATACCTACAATCGGGCAGATGACCTTCCGTGGCCAGGCCTACGCGCCTGGCAGCCGCAGTGAGGCCGAACGTCTCGGTGTGCGCATGGTCATGCAGGAGCTTAATCTGCTGCCGACCCTGAGCGTCGCCGAGAACCTGTTCCTCGACAACCTCCCCAGCCGCTTCGGCTGGATCAGCCACAAGCGCCTGCGCCAACTGGCCACGGCTGCCATGGCCCAGGTCGGCCTCGACGCCATCGACCCGGACACCCCGGTCGGCGAGCTGGGTATCGGCCACCAGCAGATGGTCGAGATCGCCCGCAACCTGATCGGCGACTGCCATGTGCTGATCTTCGATGAGCCCACGGCCATGCTCACCGCCCGCGAGGTCGAGCTGCTGTTCACCCAGATCGAGCGCCTGCGCCAACGCGGCGTGGCCATCGTCTACATCTCCCATCGCCTCGAAGAGCTGCAGCGCGTGGCTCAGCGTATTGTCGTGCTGCGCGACGGCAAGCTGGTGTGTGACGAGCCGATCCAGCGCTACAGCAGTAACGAGCTGGTCAACCTGATGGTCGGCCGCGAGCTGGGCGAGCACATCGACCTGGGGCGCCGGCAGATCGGCGAGCCGCTGCTCAAGGTCGACCGGCTGTGCCGCGGCGACAAGGTGCGCGACGTGTCGCTCGAAGTCAGAGCAGGGGAGATCTTTGGTATCTCCGGGCTGATCGGTGCCGGGCGTACCGAACTGCTGCGGCTGATGTTCGGCGCCGACCGCGCCGACAGCGGCAGCATCGAAATCGGCCAGCCGCTCAGGCCGGTGACCATCGACTCGCCCAAGGCCGCGGTCAAAGCCGGCATTGCCCTGATTACCGAGGACCGCAAGGGTGAAGGCCTGCTGCTGTCGCAGTCGATCAGCGCCAACATCGCCCTGGGCAACCTCGCGGCCTTGTCCCGTGCCGGCGTGGTCGACCGCGAGGCCGAAAATGCCCTGGCCGAACGCCAGATCAATGCCATGCGCATCCGCAGCGCCAATGCCGCGCAAGCGGTCGGCGAGTTGTCAGGCGGCAACCAGCAAAAGGTGGTGATCGGCCGCTGGTTGGAGCGCGACTGCCAGGTGATCCTGTTCGATGAGCCCACTCGAGGCATCGACGTCGGCGCCAAGTTCGACATCTATGGCCTGCTGGCCGAGTTGGCGCGCCAGGGCAAGGCCTTGGTGGTGGTGTCCAGCGACTTGCGCGAGCTGATGCTGATCTGCGATCGCATCGCCGTGCTCTCGGCCGGCCGCTTGATCGACACCTTCGAACGTGATCACTGGAGTCAGGACCAACTCCTTGCCGCCGCCTTCGCCGGCTACCAGAACCGTGAAGCCTTGCTGCACGACGCAGCCCCCAGGATGGATGCATGAAAACCACACCCCTCGACACCCCGGCAGGCGCACCTGCGCGCCGCAGCGGCACCTATTTCGGCCTCGGCACCTACCTGGGGCTGGCGGGTGCCTTACTGGCCATGATCGTGCTGTTTTCGTTGCTCAGCAGCCACTTCTGGTCGTACGCCACGTTCAGCACCATCGCCAACCAGATCCCAGACCTGATGGTGCTAGCCGTGGGCATGACCTTCGTGCTGATCATCGGCGGCATCGACCTGTCGGTCGGCTCGGTGCTGGCGCTGGCGGCCTCGGCAGTCAGCGTGGCCATCCTCGGCTGGGGTTGGGGTGTGCTGCCTGCCGCCTTGCTCGGCATGGCCGTCGCCGCCATGGCGGGCAGTATCACCGGCGCGGTCACCGTGGCCTGGCGCATCCCATCGTTCATCGTCTCACTGGGTGTGCTGGAGATGGCCCGCGGCCTGGCCTACCAGTTCACCGACTCGCGCACCGCCTACATCGGCGATGCCTACGCCTGGTTTTCCAACCCGATCACCTACGGCATTTCGCCCGCGTTCATCATCGCCTTGCTGGTGATCATTCTCGCCCAGCTGGTGCTGACCCGCACCGTGTTCGGCCGCTACCTGATCGGCATCGGCACCAACGAAGAGGCCGTGCGCCTGGCCGGTATCGACCCGCGCCCTTACAAGGTGCTGGTGTTTACCCTGATGGGGCTGCTGGCGGGTCTGGCCGCGCTGTTCCAGATATCGCGCCTGGAAGCGGCCGACCCCAACGCCGGCTCCGGCCTGGAGCTACAAGTGATCGCCGCCGTGGTGATCGGCGGCACCAGCCTGATGGGCGGGCGTGGCTCGGTCATCAGCACTTTCATCGGCGTGCTGATCATTTCGGTTTTGGCCGCTGGCCTGGCGCAGATCGGCGCTTCGGAACCGACCAAACGCATCATCACCGGGGCGGTCATCGTCATCGCCGTGGTGCTCGACACCTACCGTAGCCGGCGTGCAGGCCGGCGGAACTGAAAAAACATGGCAACCATCAAAGACGTCGCGGCACTCGCGGGCATTTCCTACACCACGGTGTCCCATGTACTGAACAAGACTCGCCCGGTCAGTGAGCAGGTGCGGCTAAAGGTCGAGGCGGCCATCGTTGAGCTCGACTACGTGCCCAGCGCCGTGGCCCGTTCGCTCAAGGCACGCACCACGGCCACCATCGGTCTGCTGGTGCCCAACAGCGTCAACCCGTACTTCGCGGAGCTGGCGCGGGGTATCGAGGATGCCTGCGAGCGCAACGGCTATTGCGTGATTTTGTGCAACTCCGACGACAACCCGCAGAAGCAGCGCAGCTACCTGCGCGTGCTGCTGGAAAAGCGCATCGACGGCCTGGTGGTCGCCTCGGTGGGCGAGGACAGCGACCTGCTGCAGAGCCTGGCCTGTGTGCGCACACCGATGGTCATCGTCGACCGTGAGTTGGAAGGCATCGACGCCGACCTGGTGCGCATCGACCACGAGCAGGGGGCCTACCTGGCGACCCAGCACCTGTTGCAGCTGGGGCATGCTGACATTGCCTACATCGGCGGCCCGGCCGAAACGGGTGTCAGCCAGCTGCGTTTGGCAGGTTTTCATCGCGCCATGGCCGAGGCGCAGGTTGCCGTGGAGGCTGAGCACATCCTGCATTGCGACTTCACCAGCCCCGGCGGCCATGCAGCGGCCGCGCAACTGCTCGACGGCAAGCGCCCCACGGCGATCTTCGCCGGCAACGACATGATCGGCTTCGGCGTGCTGCGTGCGGCTGCCGAGCGCAACATCAGCGTGCCGGGGGAGCTGTCGGTGATCGGTTTCGACGACATCGAGTTGAGCCGCTACGTATACCCGCCGCTGACCACTGTCGGTCAGTCGATCCGCGAGCTGGGCGAAAGCGCCGCGGCGCTGCTGCTGTCACGCATCGCTACCCCCCGTCGCGATGCCGCGCAACAGCGCATCGTCGCCCCGCGCATCGTGCTGCGCGAATCCACCGGGCCGCGCCCGGACCTGTTTAATGATTACCGCTAAGGAATCCTCATGAGTGCCAAGGTAGTGGTGGTCGGTAGCCTCAACATGGACCTGGTGGCCCGCGCCGAGCGATTGCCGCGTGCGGGTGAAACACTGGCCGGCGAAAGCTTTTTCACCGTGCCCGGTGGCAAGGGCGCCAACCAGGCTGTGGCTGTGGCGCGTCTGGGTGCTGACGTGGCGATGGTCGGCAATGTGGGTGATGATGCCTATGGCCAGCAGCTTCGCGAGGCGCTCGAAGTGGAGGGCATCGATTGCCAGGCGGTCAGTGTGTGCCAGGGCGTTTCCAGTGGCGTGGCGCTGATTACCGTGGATGCCGCCAGCCAGAACTGCATCGTCATCATTGCAGGAGGGAACAGCCAACTGACGCCGGCATCCGTGCAACGATTCGACGCACTGCTTCAGGCGGCGCAAGTGATCATCTGCCAGTTGGAGGTGCCCGCTGAAACGGTGGCTTGGACCCTCGCCAGGGGTCGCGAGCTGGGCAAGACGGTGATTCTCAACCCGGCACCGGCCACCGGCCCGCTGCCGCCCGAGTGGTTTGCCCACATCGATTACCTCATCCCCAACGAAAGCGAGGCCGAAGCGCTGACCAGTGTTCCGGTCAACGACCTGGACAGCGCCCGCCGTGCTGCCGAGTGCCTGCTGCAATTGGGGGCGGGCAAAGTCATCGTCACCCTCGGTGCGCAGGGGGCCCTGGTTGTCAGTCCCAATGGCAGTCAGCACTTCCCAGCGCCGCAGGTAAAGCCGCTGGACACCACGGCGGCAGGCGACACCTTCGTTGGTGGTTTCGCGGCGGCGTTGGTGCGCGGCCTGGAGGAGGGCGAGGCGATCACTTTCGGCCAGCGCGCCGCAGCGGTGTCCGTCACCCGCGCCGGTGCCCAGCCATCGATCCCCACCCTGGCGGAGCTGATCCCATGAAAAAGACCGCGCTGCTGAACATCGCCCTGTCGCGGGCCATTGCCAGTCTTGGCCATGGCGACATTCTGGTCATTGGCGATGCCGGGTTGCCGGTGCCGCCGGGCGTCGAACTGATCGACCTGGCCCTGACGCAGGGCATTCCGGACTTCTCCAGCGTGCTGCGTGCGGTGCTCAGCGAGATGCAGGTTGAGCGGCATGTGCTGGCCGAAGAGATGCAGAAGGTCGTACCGCCCGGGCTGGTCGAGATCGAGCGGCTGCGCGGCAAGCTGGGCAAGCGTGAGTGGATGAGCCATGAAGCGTTCAAGCATTTGTCGCGCAGTGCCAAGGCTGTGGTGCGTACTGGCGAGTGCCAGCCTTACAGCAATATCGCCCTCGTATCCGGGGTGACTTTCTAGTGGCGATCAGCCGCAATTGATCCACCGCCAAGGCAACAGGAGTGCCCCATGCTCAAGCCCCTGATACAAGGACTCACCCTCATGGCTGCAGCCGCCACCACTACCCTCCAGGCCGCCCCGCGTGACCTGATCATCGACACCGACCCCGGCGCCGACGATGTGGTTGCGCTGTTCCTGGCCATGGCCTCGCCAGACGAACTCAACATCCGTGCCATCACCACCGTCGCCGGCAACGTGCGCCTCGACAAGACGTCACGCAATGCCCGCCTGGCGCGGGAATGGGCCGGCCGCGAAGACATCCCGGTGTACGCAGGGGCGGGGCGCCCATTGGTGCGCGCGCCTATCTACGCTGCCGAGGTGCACGGCGAAGAGGGGCTGACCGGCGTCCCGGTGCATGAGCCGAAAAAAACCCTGGCCCAAGGTAATGCCGTGCAGTACCTGGTCGACACCCTCGGCGCCGCCAGGCCCGATAGCATCACCATCGCCATGCTCGGCCCGCAGACCAACCTGGCCCTGGCGCTCATCCAGCGCCCTGAAATCGCCAAAGGTATAAAGGAAGTGGTGGTGATGGGCGGCGCCCATTTCAACGGTGGCAACATCACCCCGGCGGCCGAATTCAACCTTTACGCCGACCCGCACGCCGCTGAGGTGGTGCTGGCCAGCGGTGTGCCGCTGACCTACCTGTCGCTGGATGTCACCCACAAACTGCTCACCAGCGACGCCCGCCTCAAGCAGTTGGCGGCAGTGAACAACCCGTCCAGCAAACGGGTGGTGGCGATCCTGAATGCCTACATCAAGCACGACATGGACCTGTACGGCATGCCCGGCGGCCCGGTGCATGACGCCAGTGTGATCGCCTACCTGCTCAAGCCCGAGTTGTTCACCGGCCGGCACATCCACATGGCCGTCGACAGCCGCGAAGGCCCGACCTTCGGCCAGACCGTCGCCGACTGGTACGGCGTGCTCAAGCAGCCAGCCAATGTGATGTGGATAGGCGAGGGTGACGCCCAAGGCTTTTTCGACCTGCTCAGCGCGCGCCTGGCTCGATTGCAATAGCGGTGTGCGGCGCGTAGCGCTCGAACACCTGGTCGATGAAGCTGCGCGCCGCCTCGCTACCGCGGTCGCGCACCAGCAGGTCCAGGGCGATCAACAGCAGCTCTTCGGGTGTGCTGGGGCTGTAGGCGCTCTGGCCCTCGTCCCATTTGACCTTGATATCGGCATCGATGTGGTGGTTCATGAAAGGCTCTCGTGTGGGCCCGGGGCGGAAGGGCGAACACCTGACCCTGGTGTTCGAAGCAGGCATTATGCCTTCACTTCTTAAAGTAAATCATGACTTTGCGTCAATGGGTCTGCGACTTAAGCATAAAAAACGTGCTTAAGCTAACCAGGCGCTTGGCAAAATTCGGTCACGATTGCCTTTCGCCCGAGGCGGCGAGATCAGGCAGACTTGGACGGTTTTGCAACAAATTCCGCGTGGAAGTGTCCGATCAGGCAGTTCCCAGATCGATTTTAGGAGGATTCATGTTCCGTACCCGTGCTTCCCTGGCAACCTTGCTGGTCGCTGCTGTGCTGGCTGGTTGCAGCACTGGTGGTAACGCTGGCGGTGGTGCCCCGGCTGCAGGCAATGATGGCCGTTGTGAGGCCAGTGGCGCCGATTTCGCCCTCGGCAAGCAAAGCAGTGCCGAGCTGCTTGAGCAGGCGCGCAAGGCCAGCGGTTCGCAGATGGCGCGCATCCTCAAGCCGCGCGATGTGGTGACCCTGGAGTATCGCTCCGAGCGTTTGAACCTGAATGTGGATGAGCAGGGTGTGGTAACCCGCGTCAACTGCGGTTGATGTGATCAGTAGGTGCAGGCCTCTGTGGGAGCGGCTTTAGCCGCGAAGAGGTCGGTACCATCTGCTCCAGGCATAAAAAAACCCGCCACAAGGGCGGGTTTTTTCACGGCTTCCGAATTACTCCGGACGAACCTGTGCAGCCTGCATGCCCTTCTGGCCGCGCTCGGCGACGAAGGAAACAGTTTGGCCTTCTTTCAGGCTCTTGAAGCCGTCGGATTCGATGGCTTTGAAGTGTACGAACAGGTCGTCGCCGCCGCCTTGTGGGGTGATGAAGCCGAAGCCTTTTTCATCATTGAACCATTTGACGGTACCGGTTTGGCGATTGGACATGGGATGAATCTCCAGAAACTTAGTATTTTTTCGAAGTACCTAGACGCCTGAGCTGCCTGGCACGGGTGACATCATAGTCTAATTCTGCGCATGTCGCGCGATTACCTTCGCAGAATGCTGATCCAGCGCAAAGAAAGGCCCGCCATCCCTGGCGTGAAGGTTTCAGTTCTTCGGTGTGCACGCCTGTTTCACAACGGTCTGGGCCTTGGCCATCAGCTTCGCGTCTACCCCATCCTTGCTGTCGAGGTCGGCAATCTCTGCGTCGGTAAAGTTCTTTTTGATGGCCTGTGCGCCGCACGAGCAGTGCTTAGTCGCCATGTCGGCGCTCACACCCTGGCCTGTCGCTACCTGCTGGCACTGGGCCATGTAGCCTTGCTCCTTCCCTGGCGGGAAATCACCCGCGGTGGCCACCATCGGCAGAAGGGCACTTACGGCACACGCGGCCAGAAAGGACTGAAATCTCATAACCACACACTCCTTGGTTTAGGTCTCATCAAGAGTAGGTTGCTTCCATGGGTCTGATAGGCATTTTTCCGCGTTAGTTCAGCCCTGCCGCGTAATTTCCAAATATTTCTGCGCTGGCGACCAACCCGCGTGCTAGCATGCCCGGCTTGCACCTGCAGACTTGCGGCGTGTAGCTATCTTTTACTTTCCAGTCACTCAGGTCCCCCTGGCAAGCCGAAAGGCTTCTGCCACTGTGAGGCAGGCTTCTCTCTATATAGAAGGCAGGTCGGATCTTGTACTGGCTCATCCCAACCCACGTGACCTTTGGTAGGGGTCACCACTAGGAGAGGAGGCGCCATGCCCGTTATTACTCTTCCCGATGGCAGTCAACGCGCGTTTGATCACGCGGTATCCGTAGCCGATGTCGCCGCTTCGATCGGTGCCGGCCTGGCCAAAGCCACCCTGGCCGGCAAGGTCGATGGCAAGTTGGTCGACGCCTGCGACCTGATCACCCACGACGCCAAGCTGCAGATCATCACCCCTAAAGATGAAGAGGGACTGGAGATCATTCGTCACTCGTGCGCCCACCTGATCGGCCACGCGGTGAAGCAGCTGTACCCGACTGCCCGTATGGTCATCGGCCCGGTCATCGACGAAGGCTTCTACTACGACATCGCCTACGAGCGCCCCTTCACCCCTGAAGACCTGGCCGCCATCGAAAAGCGTATGCAGCAGCTGATCGAAAAAGACTACGACGTGGTCAAGAAGATGACCCCGCGCGCCGAAGTCATCGACGTGTTCAAGACCCGTGGCGAAGACTACAAGCTGCGCCTGGTCGAAGACATGCCCGACGAGCAGGCCATGGGCTTGTACTATCACGAAGAATACGTCGACATGTGCCGCGGTCCGCACGTGCCGAATACCCGTTTCCTCAAGGCATTCAAGCTGACCAAGCTGTCCGGCGCCTACTGGCGTGGCGATGCCAAGAACGAGCAGCTGCAGCGCGTGTACGGCACTGCCTGGGCTGACAAGAAGCAGCTGGCGGCGTACATCCAGCGCATCGAAGAAGCCGAAAAACGCGACCACCGCAAAATCGGCAAGCAGCTCGACCTGTTCCACCTGCAGGAAGAAGCGCCGGGCATGGTGTTCTGGCACGCCAACGGCTGGACCGTTTACCAGGTACTCGAGCAGTACATGCGTAAAATCCAGCGTGAAAACGGCTACCAGGAAATCAAGACACCGCAAGTCGTCGACCGCATCCTCTGGGAGCGTTCCGGCCATTGGTCCAACTACGCCGAAAACATGTTCACCACGTCGTCGGAAAGCCGCGACTTCGCGGTAAAACCGATGAACTGCCCGTGCCACGTGCAGGTGTTCAACCAGGGCCTGAAGTCGTACCGCGATCTGCCGCTGCGCCTGGCCGAATTCGGTGCTTGTCACCGTAACGAGCCGTCCGGCGCGCTGCACGGCATCATGCGTGTGCGTGGCTTCGTACAGGACGACGCGCACATCTTCTGTACCGAAGATCAGGTGAAGAAAGAAGCTGCCGACTTCATCAAGCTGACCCTCGACGTGTACAACGACTTCGGTTTCACCGACGTCGCCATGAAGCTGTCGACCCGTCCGGCCAAGCGTGTAGGTTCCGAAGAGCTGTGGGACCGTGCCGAAGGTGCGCTGGCCGACGCCCTGAACGAATCCGGACTGGAATGGGAATACCAGCCAGGCGAGGGCGCCTTCTACGGCCCGAAGATCGAGTTCACCCTGCGCGACTGCCTCGGCCGTAACTGGCAGTGCGGTACCCTGCAGTACGACCCGAACTTGCCGGAGCGCCTGGACGCCAGCTACATCGCCGAAGACAACGCGCGCAAGCGCCCGGTAATGTTGCACCGCGCCATCCTCGGCTCGTTCGAACGCTTCATCGGCATGCTCATCGAGCACTACGCTGGTGTGTTCCCGGCGTGGCTGGCACCGACCCAGGCGGTGATCATGAACATCACCGACAAACAGGCCGATTTCGCCCTCGAGGTTGAGAAATCTCTGAACGGTAGCGGTTTCCGTGCCAAGTCGGACTTGAGAAATGAGAAGATCGGCTTTAAAATCCGCGAGCATACTTTGCTCAAGGTCCCGTACCTTTTGGTTATAGGGGACCGCGAAGTCGAAACGCAAACCGTCGCTGTGCGTACTCGCGAAGGCGCTGACCTGGGCTCCATGCCCGTCGCCCAATTCGCCGAGCTCCTGACACAAGCGGTTTCCCGGCGTGGTCGCCAAGAATCGGAGTAATGACTATTAAGCGTGAAATGAGAAACGATAAGCGTGCTGTACCGAAGGCCCCGATCAACGAGAATATCTCGGCCCGCGAGGTTCGGTTAATTGGCGCAGACGGCGAGCAGGTTGGCATCGTCTCGATTGATGAAGCGCTGCGTATCGCTGATGAAGCGAAGCTGGATCTGGTAGAAATCTCTGCAGACGCGGTACCCCCGGTCTGCAAGGTCATGGACTACGGCAAGCACCTCTTCGAAAAGAAGAAGCAGGCTAACGAAGCCAAGAAAAACCAGAAGCAGATCCAGATCAAAGAAATCAAGTTTCGTCCAGGGACGGAGGATGGGGATTACCAGGTAAAACTACGCAACCTGGTACGTTTCCTTACCGATGGGGACAAGGCCAAGATCTCTCTGAGATTCCGTGGTCGTGAGATGGCCCACCAGGAGCTGGGCATGGAGCTGTTGAAGCGGGTTGAAGCTGACCTCGCCGAATACGGCACCGTTGAGCAGCATCCGAAGATGGAAGGACGCCAGCTTATGATGGTCATCGCCCCCAAGAAAAAGAAGTAATCTCCCGGGCACGGCAGGCCTGATGATTATGTGTAATTTTAACGAATGCGGAGTTCCAACATGCCAAAAATGAAAACCAAGAGCGGTGCTGCAAAGCGCTTCCTGAAGACCGCTACCGGCTTCAAGCACAAGCACGCTTTCAAGAGCCACATCCTGACCAAAATGTCGACCAAGCGTAAGCGTCAACTGCGTGGTAGCAGCTTGCTGCACCCGTCCGACGTGGCGAAAGTCGCGCGCATGCTGCGCGTTCGTTAATTCTGGTTAAGATAGAGGAAGTTACTCATGGCTCGTGTTAAGCGCGGCGTTATCGCTCGTAAGCGTCACAAAAAAATTCTGAAACTGGCTAAAGGTTACTACGGTGCACGCTCGCGCGTATTCCGCGTAGCCAAGCAGGCAGTCATCAAGGCAGGCCAATACGCCTACCGCGACCGTCGCCAGAAGAAGCGTCAGTTCCGCGCCCTGTGGATCGCTCGTATCAACGCCGGTGCCCGCACCAACGGTCTGTCGTACAGCCGTCTGATTGCTGGCCTGAAAAAGGCGTCGATCGAAATCGACCGTAAGGTTCTGGCTGACCTGGCAGTGAACGAAAAAGCGGCGTTTGCTGCAATTGTCGAGAAAGCTAAAGCCGTTCTGGCTTAAGTACCCACGACAATCATCCGGCGGCGCAGTGTGCTGCCGGGTGTAAAACGTCATCGATAGGGGAAGAGCCTTCAAAGCTCTTCCCCTATTTTCGTATCTGGAGTCTGTACATGGAAAACCTGGACGCGCTGGTCTCCCAAGCCCTTGAGGCCGTGGAGCGCGCTGAAGACATCAATGCCCTGGAACAGATCCGGGTTCAATATCTCGGCAAGAAAGGCGAGCTGACCCAGGTGATGAAGACCCTGGGCAACCTGCCAGCCGAAGAGCGGCCGAAAGTCGGCGCGCTGATCAACGACGCCAAAGAGCGCGTCACCGAAGTGCTCAATGCACGCAAGGCAGCCTTCGAAGAAGCCGAGCTCAGCGCTCGCCTCGCCGCCGAATGCATTGATGTGACCCTGCCAGGCCGTGGTCAGACCACCGGTGGCCTGCACCCGATCACCCGTACCCTCGAGCGCATCGAGCAATTCTTCACCCACATCGGCTACGGCATCGCCGAAGGCCCAGAGGTCGAAGACGACTACCATAACTTCGAAGCGCTCAACATCCCTGGCCACCACCCGGCCCGGGCGATGCACGACACCTTCTATTTCAATGCCAACATGCTGCTGCGCACCCACACTTCGCCGGTGCAGGTGCGGACCATGGAGTCCACCCAGCCGCCCATTCGCATTGTCTGCCCAGGCCGCGTCTACCGCTGCGATTCGGATATCACCCACTCGCCGATGTTCCACCAGGTCGAAGGCCTGCTGATTGATCGCGATATCAACTTTGCCGACCTCAAGGGCACCATCGAAGAATTCCTGCGCGTCTTCTTCGAAAAAGAACTGGCCGTGCGCTTCCGCCCGTCGTTCTTCCCCTTCACCGAGCCGTCCGCCGAAGTCGATATCCAGTGCGTGATGTGTTCCGGCAAAGGCTGCCGCGTTTGCAAGCAGACCGGCTGGCTGGAAGTGCTGGGCTGCGGCATGGTGCACCCGGATGTACTGCGCATGTCCGGCATCGACCCGGAAGAGTTCCAGGGCTTCGCCTTCGGCATGGGCGCCGAGCGCCTGGCCATGCTGCGCTATGGCGTCAACGATTTGCGTCTGTTCTTCGACAACGACCTGCGGTTCTTAGCCCAATTCCGCTAGGCCCAATCGACGCAACTTTCAGGAGAACAGCATGAAATTCAGTGAACAGTGGCTGCGCGGTTGGGTAAACCCGCAAGTCTCCCGTGACGAACTGGTCGCCCGCCTGTCCATGGCCGGCCTCGAAGTCGACAGCGTAACCCCCGCTGCCGGCCAGTTCAGCGGCATCGTCGTGGGCGAAATCCTCGCCACCGAACAACACCCGGACGCCGACAAACTCCGCGTCTGCCAGGTCAGCAGCGGCCAGGAAACCTTCCAGGTCGTTTGCGGCGCCCCTAACGCGCGCCCAGGCATCAAGATCCCGTTCGCCATGATCGGCGCCGAACTGCCAGGCGACTTCAAGATCAAGAAGGCCAAGCTGCGCGGCGTCGAGTCGTTCGGCATGCTGTGCTCGGCGGCTGAGTTGCAGATCAGCGAAGAAAACGACGGCCTGCTCGAACTGGCCGCCGACGCCCCGGTTGGCGAAGACATTCGCCAGTACCTGAGCCTGGACGACGCCAGCATCGAGATCGGCCTGACCCCGAACCGCGGTGACTGCCTGTCCCTGGCCGGCCTGGCCCGCGACGTCAGCGCCCTGTACAACGTCCCGGTCACCCGCCCTGTGGTCCCGCCCATCGCGCCTGCCCACGACGAAGTGCGCCCGGTCGAAGTCTCCGCCCCAGCCGTATGCCCACGCTACCTCGGCCGCGTCATCCGCAACGTCGACCTCAGCAAGCCAACCCCGCTGTGGATGGTCGAACGCCTGCGCCGCAGTGACGTGCGCAGCATCGACGCTGCCGTCGACATTACCAACTACGTGATGCTCGAACTCGGCCAGCCGATGCACGCCTTCGACCTCGCCGAAATCAACGGCGGCATCCGCGTGCGCATGGCCGAAGAGGGCGAAAAACTCGTCCTGCTCGACGGTCAGGAAGTTTCCCTGCGTGCCGACACCCTGGTGATCGCCGACCACACCCGCGCCCTGGCCATCGCCGGCGTCATGGGTGGCGAGCACAGCGGCGTCAACACCGAGAAGACCCGCGACCTGTTCCTCGAAAGCGCCTTCTTCGACCAGATCGCCGTCGCCGGCAAAGCCCGTTCCTACGGCCTGCACACCGATGCCTCGCACCGCTACGAGCGCGGCGTCGACTCGCAGCTCGCCCGCGAAGCCATGGAGCGCGCCACTGCGCTGCTGCTGGAAATCGTCGGCGGCGAAGCCGGCCCGATCGTCGAAGCCGTCAGCCAGCAGCACCTGCCGAACGTCGCCCCGGTAACCCTGCGCGCCGAACGCATCACCCAGATGCTCGGCATGGAGATGGACGCCGCCCAGGTCGAGCAGATGCTCAACGCCCTGGAGCTGAAAACCGAAGCAGCAGGGGCAGGGCAGTGGACCGTCACCGTCCCAAGCCACCGCTTCGACATCAGCCTGGAAGTCGACCTGATCGAAGAGCTGGCCCGCCTGTACGGCTACAACAGCCTGCCGGTCCGCTACCCGCAAGCCCGCCTGGCGCCAACCGCCAAGCCGGAAACCCGCGGTGAGCTGCCGAACCTGCGCCGCCTGCTGGTCGCTCGCGGCTACCAGGAAGCAATCACCTACAGCTTCATCGACCCGAAACTGTTCGAGCTGTTCAGCCCAGGCGTAGAGCCGCTGCTGCTGGCCAACCCGATCTCCAGCGACATGGCCGCCATGCGCGCCTCGCTGTGGCCGGGCCTGGTCAAAGCCCTTCAGCACAACCTCAACCGCCAGCAAGACCGCGTGCGCCTGTTCGAAAGCGGCCTGCGCTTCGTAGGCCAACTCGGCGATCTGCAGCAACAGCCAATGATCGCCGGCGTCGTCACCGGCAGCCGCCTGCCAGAAGGCTGGGCCAACGGCCGCGACAGCATCGACTTCTTCGATGTGAAAGCCGACGTTGAAGCCCTGCTGGGCTATTCCGGCGCCCTGAGCGACTTCACATTCGCCGCCGGCAAACACCCGGCCCTGCACCCAGGCCAGACCGCTGTGATCCAGCGCGACGGCAAGGACATCGGCTACCTCGGCGCCCTCCACCCAGAGCTGGCCAAAGCCCTGGACCTGGACCGCCCGGTATTCGTCTTCGAGTTGGTATTGGGTGATGTGGTCGAAGGGCGCCTGCCGAAGTTCAGCGAACTCTCCAAGTTCCCGGAAACCCGCCGCGACCTGGCTTTGATCGCAGGGCGTGATGTGGCGTCTCACGACGTGCTTGAAGTAATTCGTGACAATGCAGGCGAATGGCTTACAGACCTCAGGCTGTTTGACGTCTACCAAGGTAAAGGCATTGATCCTGATAGAAAAAGCCTCGCCGTCGGCTTGACCTGGCAGCATCCATCGCGCACTCTTAACGACGATGAGGTGAACACAACCCTGCAAAATATCCTCACCTCGCTCGAACAAAGGTTGAACACCACGTTAAGGAAATAACGGCATGGGTGCTCTGACGAAAGCTGAGATGGCCGAAAGGCTGTACGAGGAGCTGGGGCTTAACAAGCGTGAGGCCAAGGAGCTGGTCGAGCTGTTTTTTGAAGAAATTCGGCACGCACTTGAAGAGAACGAGCAGGTCAAGTTGTCCGGTTTCGGCAACTTCGACCTTCGCGACAAACGCCAGCGGCCGGGCCGCAACCCCAAGACTGGGGAAGAGATCCCGATCACTGCACGGCGCGTCGTCACCTTTCGTCCAGGGCAGAAGTTGAAGGCCCGGGTTGAGGCCTATGCTGGAACCAAGCCATAACGACGAACTGCCCCCCATACCGGGCAAACGCTACTTCACCATTGGTGAAGTGAGCGAGCTTTGTGCGGTGAAGCCGCATGTGTTGCGGTATTGGGAGCAGGAGTTTCCTCAGCTGAACCCTGTGAAGCGGCGGGGGAATCGGCGGTATTATCAGCGGCAGGATGTGCTGATGATCCGACAGATTCGGGCGCTGCTTTATGATCAGGGGTTCACCATTGGCGGGGCGCGGTTGCGGCTTTCCAGTGATGAGGTGAAGGACGAGTCAAGCCAGTACAAGCAGCTGATTCGGCAGATGATTGTTGAGTTAGAGGATGTGTTGGTGGTGTTGAAGAAGTGAGATTGGCCGATAATTGGATTTTTTTGAAAAAAAGCTTCCATTTATCAGATGGTTAGAGTAGATTCTTCATCGTTCTTAGCAGTGTTGAGAATGTAGTCGGGGCGTAGCGCAGCCCGGTAGCGCACTTGCATGGGGTGCAAGGGGTCGAGTGTTCGAATCACTCCGTCCCGACCAAATAACTCCAAAGAATCCAGTCACTTAGCGGTGACTGGATTTTTTTATGGGCGGTGATAAATCCAGGTCACGCAGAAATACCCCTACTTATACCCCTACTCGGAGAAAGCGCTCAATCCTCGGCGTGGCAGCCGTGCATGAACCTCTAGCAGTGCTCTGTCCGTGAGCCCTTCTTCACGCGGACATCTCAACGCCAGTCCGCTATGAGTTGCCTTGATGCTTTCATGTAATGGGACTAATACTAAAGGACTGCTACGAAGAGGGACGGTCATGCAGACACGCTTTGTTGTAATCCCCGCCATGCCGCACGAGAAAGAGCAATTTCCTCGCCGTATCGGCGTCCCAACCGTCCTTGGTGCTGGGTATGATCTCTATGATACCCATGGCAAAACACGGCTGGTTTTGAACTATCCCACCCGGTCTGAGGCGGAGTACGCCTGTGCATGTCGGAATAGCCAGGAAGGTGCTGAAGGGAATCGTCTGATAGGGTACGGATGAGGTCCCGTCCTTTCACATTCTGCGCGGCAAAAGAAAGCCCGCTGCTAGGTGGGCAAGGTCTATCACGTAGGGATGGCATGATTGTCCCTATGGAGCTGTGGAAATTGAGTGAAAGAAAAGTGCTCGCAATGTGCTCTAAATTAGCCAGGTTCATTCTGCCTACTCAGCTTCAGCGTCTATTCCACAGCAGAAAGTAACTCCGCCAGTTTACCGTGCGGACCGATCACCATCAGGTCGGCTCCATGTGGACCGGATCGTCAGTATCCGGCCAGTGATGCCGGCTAGGTTTGGTGCCAAGCCACTCGGCCATTGAATTACAAGCACGAGGTTGGGCATGCGGTTCATCTATGATTCTGAGTTCGAATCACTACGCTTCCGCCATACTTTTCCAGAAAAAGCCCGTCCTAGACGGGCTTTTTCGTTTCTGAAGGGTTTTGGTCCCCCATCTGGTCCCCCACTTCTATGCTGGCTCTCCTTAGCACTCTGCGGAAATCGAGCTTCTGAAGCGGAAGCGAACTGAGGCTTATCTCGGCATAGTACGTCTAAATGGTTAGTTGCCTAGGGCTGGGGGTGGCTCCTGGAGGACTACACCGCGCCAGCGCTTCACTGGTAGCATGTGGCCATTAGCTAGGCAAGGCTAATCCTCATCCTCCACCTGGTACCCGTAATGGCCGTTGAAGCAGGGAAGTACGCAGACGTCTATCGCAGCTGGCAGCAGCATCTGTTCAATTTCAATCTAGCCGTCCGGGATACCCAGACGCCGGGGTTGCGCAAGCCGCAACTGGCCGCGCTGTACGCCGCCCTGGGGCACCTGGTGATGGCACCCACCACGACCGCCACGATTGTGATGCCGACCGGTACCGGGAAAACCGACACCATGCTCGGCCTCCTGGTCGCTGGGCGATTAGCCAGGACGCTTGTGCTGGTGCCTTCCGACGCATTGCGTTCCCAGCTGGTCGACAAATGCCATGAACTGAAGAAGTTGCGGGAGATTGGTGCCGTTTCGGCCATCGCACTCAACCCAGTGGTACGGGCGATTGGCTCAGGTCTGGCCGCTGACGGGGTCCAACAGCTAGCTGATGCCAATGTGATCGTTGCCACGCCGCAAGCGCTACAGCGTTTCGACCAACCGGCCTTGGAGGTTTTGGCGGCGTTGTGCAGTCACCTGATCATCGATGAGGCGCACCATGTGGCCGCCCTGACCTGGGACCGGGTCAAAAACGCCTTCAAGGATAAGCCCTGTCTACAGTTCACTGCCACGCCGTTCCGTGAGGACAACCAGCCGCTGGATGGCAAGATCATCTACAACTATCCGCTGAAGGATGCCCAGATCGATGGCTACTTCAAGGCGATCGAGTTCCATCCGGTGCGCGAATACAACTTGGAACTGGCTGACCAGGTAGTGGCTGACAAGGCAGTCGAGCTGTTGCGAAATGACCGCGCCCAAGGATTCAACCACCTGCTGATGGTGCGTGCACGGTCACAGAAACGTGCCGCCGCACTGTTTGAATTGTACAAACCTTGGGCACGTCATCCAGCATGTTTTCGGGCAGGAAGCCGCAGTCGGTTCGTGGGTAGGTCGTGGCCTTATGGTTCTCGTACAACGCCTGCGCTGCGGCCAGGGTCTCTTGAACGCCTAGGCCCAGCTTGGCGGAACAGACTTCCTGCAGGGTGCCCAAGTCAAAGGGGAGGGGCGGGCCTTCGCGGACGGCCTCAATCTCGACGCTGCAGACCTGCGCCGAGGCTCGGTGCCCCAGTCGTGCGGCGGCCTCCTGCACGACGCTCTCAGTGAAGCAACGACCGCTGTCATCGCAGGCTTGCGGCGGGGGCTGCCAACGTGCGCGAAAGCGCGTGCCGTCGGCCTCCAACGTGGCGTCAATGGTCCAGAATGGTTGGGCGACAAAGCTGGCGATGGCGCGATCGCGCTCGACCACCAAGCGCAACGTCGGTGTCTGCACCCGGCCCACTGGCAGTATCCCGTCAAAACCGGCACGCCGGCCCAGCAGGGTGAACAGACGACTGAGGTTAATGCCGATCAGCCAGTCGGCGCGGGATCTCGCCAGCGCACAGTGATACAGCGGCAAGGTCTGCTCACCCGGACGAAGCGCGGCCAAGGCCCGGCGGATCGATGCCTCATCCAGGGCAGACAGCCACAAGCGCAGGACCGGTCCGCGGTAATGGCAACGCTCAATGATTTCGCGAGCGATCATCTCGCCCTCGCGATCGGCGTCGGTGGCGATTACCACCTCGGAGCATGACTGCAGCAGGCCCTGGATAACCTTCAGCTGCTTGGCCACCTTCGGTTTGACGACGACTTGCCACCGCCCGGGGATGATGGGCAGATCCTCCAAAACTCGGGGACGCTGCCGATGTTGCCTTCGCCAACAAATAACGTACTCATGGGATTGACTCCGGGTGGGGTGAAACAGAACTGCCGAGGGCGACCTCGGCGTCGAGTAACTGGTGGGCGGACGCCGAGGCCTGGCGGTGCAGTGAGTGCAGGCTGCTCATTTGCAGGTTCAGCACCACGCGGTTGACCTCCAGCTGGTGCAGTGCCTCGCGCACGGCAGGTGCCAGGTGCGGCTGCTCCATCGCCTGCTTCCACACCTCGGCGCCCATGCGGCTGAAGTCACGGCTGCGCCAGCGTAGAAAGTCCGTCCCGGCTGCGCTGTGCTGCACCACCAATCGCAGGTCCAGCAGTGAGAAGGGCGGCTGCGCCACGATGGCCAGCATGCCCGCCATCAGCCCGGCGACCTGGGTACGCAGGCGCAGGATTGATTCGGCGAACTGCTGCAGCTCCCCCTTACCCTTAAAAGGCTTTAAAAGGCCTTTTAGGGAGGCTCCCTGTTCGAGCTGACGATAAGCATCCGTTGAAAGGCGCCGTGCGATGGCTTCGGCCAGGGTCATGCGTCACCGCCTTCCGACGCGGGCGGCGGGATCAGGTGCTCGTCGGCGATCTCAGCCGGCGCTGTGGCCAGACTTGCGTCCATCGTTTGGCGCAGAATGGGCGGGGCGAAGCGGGAGCGGCGCGTGCCCTCAAGGACGTCTTGCGGGGGTAAGCCGAACTTGTCGACGGCCTCACGCGCGCGGGCGTTGTTGGCCGCCACGTCGTCCCGGCTGACGCCGGCCAGTCGGTAGCGCTGGGCCAGGCCGAACACGCTGCGCAGCAGATGCGCGCCGCGGTCGATCCAGATCTCCATGTCGCCCCGGCCAATCAGCGCGGTGTGATGCGCCAGCAGCACCCGCCGTACCAGCGTGTCGTAATCGGTCAGCAGGTACACCGCAAGAAAGCCAAGCTGGCTGCCGATGAACAGCGGCAGGGTCACCGGATGGATATTGAGGTTGTCGCCGACATCGACCTGAGTGGGCAGGTCGCGTTCCACCAGGCTGACTTGCTCGTTCAACGTCTGCAGATCAGCCTTCGCCTGCAGCAGCTTGTCTTCGAGTTGCAGCATGAACCAGTCGGCGAAGGGGTCGTCCTGGCTGCTGGCCTGCTTGAGCAGGTTGGTCACGCTGATGTAGCCGGCCATGCCGAGGATGCCATGTACGCCCTCGCGGGCGGCTCGTCCTTGCCACAGTCGCGCGGCATGGTGGGTGTGCAGGGTGAGCGTGATGCTGCTGCGCAATGAGCCCAGGTTGAGCTGGTAGTGGTCGACCATCGCCGGATCCTCGCCGTTGAAGTGAGGCAGACGATGAGCTGAGTCATCGCCCTCGGCGTGGATCAACGCGAAGGTGCTGGGCTCGCATTTTCAAACAGTGGACGTCCCTGGATTTGATCGCACTAGGCATCAAATCCACTGTGTTCCGGCGCTAGGTCGATGCAGCGGGGACGCGGCAACGCAGTTTGAGTTCTTCCAGGCAGGCGAGGGCAAGTGGCGAGGCGGTGCGCTGCTCGCCGGGCTGCCGGCGCTCGCGAGGTGGTTCAGGTTCCGACACAGCGGCCGGCGGGTGCCGAGGTGCGTGCTCTGGGGCAGTCGTATCGCTACGGGCGGCCCACAGGTTGAATTCGCCGCAGCACGCCCGCTTGATTAACCCCATGAGATAGGCGACTGGTTTTCGGATCTCGCCGCGGGCGCAGCGCACCGCCGCCTCGTTGATTACCGCTTGTTGCTGTTCTGGCCCGAGCGGGCGCATCGCCTGGGAGGCCATGCGCCGCTCGGCAGGGCTCAGTTTGAGATTCTCTGGCCAGCGCGCTCGTCCGAACTCCACGTGCGCCAGTACTGTACTTTTTTTGCTTTTGTCTTTCTGTACTGTACGGCCGTCGTCGGCATTCCGAACGGCAGCGGAACTAGGGGTTCTGCCGCAGGATTCGGAATCGGTTGCTGGCGCCGTGAAATTCCGAACCGGGTGACCTTCGCCACGTTCGGAATCCGCCGCCTCGGCGTTGGTCAGCGGCAGCGAGTGTTGCTCCGCCGCGGCCGGGGGTGTCGCAAGCATGGCCTTGTCGGCAGCGGCGACCCTGGGGTCAGCCTGAATGTCCGCGATCACATGTTCGGCGACATCCCTGACGCCCTTTGTGGCATGGGTCAGATTCTGCAGCAGCAGTGACCGGTAGCCGCTGTCGAGCTCCAATTGCTCGGCGGCGGTCAATGGATCTCCGTGCAGCACATAGACGCAGCCGCGCAGACAGCCTTGGGCATCCCGCGAACGCTCGACCAGACTGAGCCAGCGGGTCGTGCGTAGTACATTGAGCGCTCGGGCGATCGTTTCTCGGGAGGCCTGGGTACCGCAGGGGCTGGTAGCCAGGTAGGGCTGAAGGTCCTGATAGCGGGGTGTTTGTATCTTACGCTCGGTGATCAGCCAGCGCAGGACCTGCCAGGTGTTGCGCTCCAGCGGCGTGAGGCGGCGGTCAAGCAACAGCTTCATCGGCAGCGGATCATTGTCGCCATAGTAGATTGTGCGTACCGGAGCCTCCGCAGCAGCGGACTCTACCAGTTTGGCCTGGGCGGCCTGCCATTCCAAGCGCCGTCGGAGTGCGTCGTAGCACTGACGGACGACGTCCTGCCAATCGACCTCGTAGAAGCTCAGCATGGGGCACCTCCGTACAGTTCGATTTGTTGCCAGATCAGCGTCAGGCTAATGTGCTGCTCTTCGGCGAGCATCATCATCGCGTCGAGTGGATCATTGTCAGGGTCTTCCTTCCGCAACTGGCTCCAGCGGTTCCACACCGCATGCTCCTGCGCCTCGGTGAGTTGCACTGGTCGACCGCGGTGGGTTTCGATCTTCAGTACCCGGCGGCGCAGGGCGGTTTCCGAATGGTCCAAGCCGAAGCAGCGGTACATGATGTTGGAGCTGGCGCCCAGCTTCAGTGCCCGGTTGATCAACCGCTCGTTCAGCTCATCCCGCTCGGCCTGAGCGATGAGCCGTCGCAGTACGGTGGTGTCGACCTTGATCTCCACCCAGCTGATCGTTGAATGCGCCACCTGTGACAGCGTGGTCGGCGGTAGCGACTGCAACACCTCAATGTCCTCATCCGTCAGGCCGAGCGCTTTGCAGCGTTGCAACCGCCCGTGGCGCAGCTCATGCAGCACCTGATTCAACATGGCATGGTTCAACAGGTTGAAAGTCGTGGTCATGAGGTGGCTCCTCACGTTAACGAAGGGTCGACAGCGTGGTATCGATCAGCTGCCGAGCATGGCGGATCAGGGCAAACAGCTGCTCAAGCTGTTCGTCTGGCAAGCGTTCGAGGCCAATGGTCAGGGCCGGGCGCTCGGCAAACGGCAGGTCGTAAACGCCAACCAGCAATTGCCCAAACAGGGCGGCAGGGAGCTGTTGGCGTTGCGCCCAGGCCACGTCATCCTGCAGGCGCAGCAGCGCCGAGAGCAGCAGTTGGATGCCCTTGTGTCGAGGGGTGAGGGGCGTGCCTTGGTCCAGAGAAAGGTTGAAACCGAGACCCTCTGATTGCCGCAGCACCAAGTCGTCGGCATCGGCGTAAATCGCCAGGTCTTGCGCGAGCTTGGCGCAGTGTTCACGCAGGTTGCTGATGTCATCAACGGCCCCAGAACGGTTGTTCAGCGTACTCGGGGTGACTCGGTTTGAATCACCGAGCTCAGAATGTCCGGCCGCTGACGATTCGCCTCCAAGCGCTTGCAAGATATACGGCAGCCGAAATTCCGGGTTGGGTGTGTCTTTAACACTGGCCGCGCCCGGATCAACGCTCTGCGCCTCAGGAACTTGCGCTGACTCAGTAACCTGGTCCGCTGGAGGTGCTGGGCTAGGGTTTGCGCCTTGTTGCGATAGGCTCGGCATTGGCGGTGTCGAGTTCGGCAGCGCACGGCTGTCTTGGTGGATATCCAGCGCCAGGACGCGCGGCGATTGGTTCAGGTACACGGCCATTTTCGCGATCAGCTCATCCTGCAGATCGCTGGCATCCAGCTCGGGTTTCTCGTCATCGAAGGCGGACAGCACCTCCGTCCAGAGCAGCGCGAATTGCTGGGGATCACCGAGATACTGATTCCAGGTCGACTCCGCTCGGCGTCGCAGGGTAATAGCGCGTTCGATGTTGGGTTTGCCGAGGCCTGCATAGAGCACTTGGGGAATGGAGGGCAGGAGAAACTCCAGCGCATCGAACATGCGGCTGATATGCGATTGGGAGACGGGATACCCACCCTTGCTCAGGCGTGCGGCCAGCTCACGCTGGCTGAGGGCCTCTCCTGGTTCCTGAAGCATGTCCAAAAGCTTCGCGACCGCCAGCGCCCGCTCGATGAACGTCAGTTGTCCATGCAGATCACTTTCGGCCAAGTGCCCGAGCAAGGCATGCGATTCGGATTGCCAGGGTCGGAACAGGCAGTTGAGGCGGAAGAAACGCTCCTCATGGGTTTCCTGCCACAGCTCGCCGAGGATGCTTAGGCGAGTATTGCCGCCATTACGAATGATAAAGTGCTGCTCGTTGGGCCTGCGAGTGATAGAAGGAGGATGGTCCAGGCCGCGTTCGCGAATGGAGGCTTTGAGTTCGTCGTACAGCGGGTTGCGCACCACGCGAGGATTCAGTTCGTAGGGTCGCAATTGCTCCAGCGTCACGACCATTGCCGTTTCAGCCATCGGGTTGGCCGGCTGTTCTCGGGGCTTCTGCGGGAAATGCGTCTGTTGCAATTGCCGGGTAACGTCTTCGGAGGTTGGCGGTTTCATCTCGCATCCTCCAATCAACGATGCCCAGCCAGTCGACTGCAGTTGGCAGGTGCTTGCCGGCGGCCGTTCACGGTCGCCAGGCAGAGCTTGTCCGCCCACTCGGGAAACAGCTCGAGCGCCAAGCTGGTCATGACAGCCGCTGCGCAGCGGCTTCGGCTACCGGCTGGAGGCGTGGCTTCGACACGGTGCACCGGCAGCCCCAGCGACGCCGCATTGAGGTACGCGACCCGGTCCGGAATGACCGTGTCGCAGACGCTGGCATGCGGATCACCTTCAAAGGTGGTCTGCAAGCTCTGCATGATCAAACGGGTGTCGCGGCGGTTGGCATTGACCTGGTTGAGCAGCAGCTTCACAGACGGCAGTGCCACGCCCAGATATCGATAGGGCTCCAGTTCTTCGAACAGCCCCAGCGTCCCCCGTCGGAGTTCGCGCGCGGCGAGCATCTCCGGGGGGAGAGGACACAAGGCGCAATCCGAAGCCAGCACGGCCATCTCCACCACTACGCTGCGGGCACCCTGGGTATCCACGATCATCACATCGAAATGATCGGAGAACGCCGGCAGCAGATTGCGCAGGCGCAGGCGGCCATCGGCGGCATGCAGCAGCACAGTGTTCAAGTGACCCGCCCGGTCGTTTGAAACGATCAGCGACAGGCGGGGGATGACTGTGGCCGTGATTACTTGATCTGCACCCAAGAGCCCTTCGGTGATCAGCTCGTAGCAGCCGACCTCACACGGTCCACTCAGGGCGTAGTAGCTGGACAGCGTCGGCTGACTGTCCAGGTCCAACATCAATACCCGGAGCCCCGCATCGGCGAGCAGGCCGCTGAGGTTGGCGGCGACCGTGGTCTTGCCAGCGCCGCCCTTGGTCGAGATCAACGAGAAGACTTTCATGATCTCTCCCCGGTAGAGAGACGGTCTTGCACCCACTGCTCGATCTCGAGCGAATCCCAGCCCACAGCGCGAGTGCCGATGCGCCGGCATTGGGGAAACTGGCCGGCTTTCATCAAGTTGTAGATGTGTGAACGTTTGAAGCCGGTTTTCTGTTCAACTTCATCTCGCCGCATGATGTGGCGGTCGGCGGAAGCGGAGGTAGGGGCGGTCGGTTGCATGATGTCACTCCTTAGCACCGGATGGCGCGTGGTGGGATGTGACATTCAGTCAACAACTGGAATCGATAGAAGTCATTGCCAGGCAATCGTTCGGATTGCCTGGCAATTGCGGCTCATGCCCGCTCGGCTTGAGCGAAACGACGTCGGGCTTCCGCAAATTTCCGATCAAGGGTGCGTTTCTTCAAACCGCGGACACCCGGGAAAAGCGTCGTTATGGCGTCAACGATCCGCTGCCTGATCATCGAAGATGGATCGGGGCAGACCCTTCTCCGACTTGCCCAACATGAGAGCGAGCAGGGCACCTACGATCACGTAAAGCAGAAGTGCGGCATTTTCAGACAGAACCCCGGATTTTGACGTGTATTTTTGGGCCTTGGTTGGATCGTCGAGCTCAGGTGACTCCTGGTTGCAGAGTGCCGAATGCGTTCGACGGAGGCTTTCGAGCTCTCGCAGCAAGACATCTCGATCCGCTTGGAGTGCGAGATGCACGCCCAGGCTCACGCAAAGAGAATGATCACTCTCCCGGGAAAACAGAAATGCCGGCTTTTCGTGCGGATAGGTGCGGGCAAACCAACCGTACAGATCTGGATGGCGAATAGACCAGTAGGCGCGCCGCACAGGATCATCCAGCCCAATGGGGCCTCCCAAATAGGTTGCCGGTAATTCCCCATAGATGATCGCGTCGCAGATGCGCTCGGCGTAAAGGTGGAGCGTAGGCCATTGGGGAAAGTGCTTGAGCAAGCCGCCAGGATCAGACAGCTCTACTTGCAAGATCTCGGCTTCGTGGTCGGCGAGATCACACCAGAGAATTGCCGCATCAATGGGATGGTAGGAGCTTCTAAATGAGACCATGGTGACAGCCTCCTGCTGAACACTTCCATTTCGCTGCGTTGCCCACGTGGCACCTCTTCAGCGAACCAGATCCCTTATTTTTTGGATCCAAAGATGGTGACAGCACCATCGGAGCATCGTTCCTAGGACGTAAGCTCATCCGCGACAGGTTTCGACGTGATTGTGCGAAGCGGTTGCTTTGGTCGTGTGAATGCTCCACTGCTCCAGCCACACAACAAAGGCATTATTTTTGTGTTTATGTTTACATTTAGCACAATTCATGTTCTGCATGGAGAAGTAAGTTGGTATACCTTGCTTGACGAATTAGTCAGCTTTTGTTGATTTTTCGTTCCGTAAGTGACTGAAACAAATGAATTTTTATGGTGTCTTGCGTTTTTGTGTTCGGTCGGGTTGGTCACTTGAATAATAAATACAAACCTCTCAGACTGATTTTTCTTGAAACTAAGATCAATTCTCATTAAATTCTCGCCCCGTCGGAGGGGCGTTGCTGCCTGGTCCTTCGGTGCGGACGGTAGGCAGCCCGAGAAAAGAGAATGAACAGAACGGCCTTTGTTGCAGTGATCAGCATGTGCGGTAGCTCGATAATGGGCGGCGCGCAGGCGAGTGAGCAGGGGCAGCTGACCTTGCCTTCCACAGAAATTTCCGCAGAACAAGCTAGCCAGCCATACCGCTCAACCACCGCCGTCACGGCTACCAAAACGGACATTCCGCTCAAGGATGTGCCACAAACCGTCGATGTTGTGCCGGCGGAGCTGATCAAAGACCGCAACTTTACGACATTGCAGGGCGCCCTCAAGAATGTCCCTGGTGTTTCTCAGGACGCAGGTGATGGCCAGCGGGATCAGTTTGTGATTCGCGGTTTTTCGGCGCTGAATGACATGTACCTAGATGGCATGCGTGATGACGCCTATTACTTCCGGGACCTGTCCAATATCGATAGGGTCGAGGTCCTCAAGGGGCCTTCTTCTGTGCTTTATGGGCGCGGATCGTCAGGAGGGCTGATCAACCGAGTGACGAAAAAACCTGAGGCTAACCCTGTCCAGCAGCTCAGCATAATGGGCTCAACTGAAGGGCAGCGCCGAACTGAAATGGATCTGGGGGGGGCCAACGAAGACGATTCCATTCGTGTCAGGCTCACAGGCGCCCTGGAGGATTCTGATGGTTTCCGTGATCGGTATTTTCTTGAGCGGCAGGCCTTCGCGCCTTCTATCCAGTTCAACATCGATCCAGATACAACCTTGACATTGCAAGCTGATTATCTCCACGACAAACGCTTGGCAGACACAGGTCTTCCCGCTTATGGCGATCATCCGGTGGATGCTGATATCGACACGTATTACGGGTCGCGTGATGCGAAAGGCCAGAACTACGTGGAGACGACGGTGAAGGGCTCGACGATCACCCTTGATCGTACATTGAGTGATTCTCTCAGCCTGCATAGTGCTTTGCGGGCATACGATTCTGACGTGACCCGGAAGTACGTGACATTCGGTACTGTCAACACGACGACAAACAAGGTCAGTATCAACCGCGCTGCGCGTTACAAGGAAGAACATGGGGTATTTTGGCAGAATGAACTGAAGCATAAGTTCGAGACCGGCCCGTTCAGTCATGAGGCGCTCTACGGTATCGAGGTCGGCTACCAAGATCGGAAGGATAAAGGCCTGACGCTTCGCAACGTCGCCACCTACGATGTGTTCAATCCGCAGTTGATCGACTTCCCGGAGATTCCTGGCTCCACGGCGGCCAACCCGGACGCTGATACCCATATCTCGATTGCCGGCTTATATCTTCAGGACCTCATCACAATCACCCCTCAGTGGAAGCTGATGATGGGCGGACGCTTCGATCGCCTGGCGACGAAGCGTAGTGATGATGGCACCGCTGATATGGACTTGGAACGCACGGACAACACGTTCAGTCCACGCATTGGCCTTGTTTATGAGCCGACGGACTGGGTGTCGCTTTATGCCACCTACAGCCGGTCCTTCCAGCCAATGGCTGATAACGGAGAATTGCGCCGAAACAGCGATGAATTGGACCCAGAGGAGACCGTCAACAAGGAGGTCGGCGCTAAGTTCGACATCAACGAAAAGTTCTCGGCGACGGTATCGGTGTTCGACATGACCCGAACTGGCATCTTGATGGACGATCCAACAGACACTCGTTTCTCCCTGGACGCCGGTACACAGCGCACCCGCGGTGTTGAATTCTCCATCAATGGCGATCTTGGAAATGGCTGGTCGACTTATGCAGGTTACGCATGGTTGAAGGGTGAAATGATTGATTCACCGGTCGAAGCCATTGTCGGTAATACGAGCCCCCTTACCCCAAAAAGCAGCGCGAGTGTCTGGTTGAAGAAAGAGCTGGGGGCCGGTTTCTATGTCGCTGGGGGCGGGCGATACGAAGGAGAGCGATTCACCTCTCCAAACAATAAGGTGTCGCTTGGCTCGTACACCACGGCTGAACTGGCAGGCGGATATCGTAGCGAGCATTACGACGTGACTCTCAATGTTGATAATCTATTCAACCGCGAGTATTTCGTCTCTGCCAAGGCTGGCAGCGATAATTCGAACTACCCAGGGGCCCCCCGCAGCGCGAGCCTCCGAGTGGATTATCGTTTCTAAGTCGAATGATGTAATTGGTTGACCTGGGCTCTAGTGACCGGGCAATCAGCAGTCGCCCGTGTGGCCTGGTCGGCAAATCATCTCTCAGTCAGGCCTAGCGGTTTTACCGTAACACTACGTAATATGACCATGCGATGGGCCATGGAGGCGTGACAAGGCGAGGGCGGAGGTACACTGTTGGACTACTTCAATGCGTTGAACGCTTTCGTAGAGGCTGCACGTTTCAATAATTTCTCTCGTGCGGCCGAGGAGTTGGAAGTCAAGGCTTCAACCGTGTCTCGCTATATCAGTGACCTTGAAGCCGACCTTGGCATTGCGCTCTTCAACCGCTCAACCCGCTCGCTGAAGCTGACAGAGGGCGGTCGTACCTTTCTTACGCATGCTCGGCGGGTGCTGGAAGAATTGGAGACTGCGCGAGCGGCTGCATCCTCACTGAACGACGCGCCTCGCGGAGTGCTCCAGCTCAACGTCCCACCTGCTTTCGCACGACACCATATTGTGCCGGCCCTAGGACAGTTCCGAGAGCAATTTCCGCAAATTCAGGTGGATTTGACGTGCGACGATAGTCAGGTCAATCTCATCGATGCCGGAGCAGATCTTGCCATCAGGATTGGATCTCTACCGGACTCTTCACTAAAAGCTAGAAAAATCGCGGACGAGCAGTGGGTGCTATGTGCTGCAGCCTCCTGCGATAGTGGGAATGTGCCGCTGCACCCCAGAGATCTGAAAAATGTGGGTTTTATCTGTGGCAAGGCGCAGCTCAATCTGAATTGGCGCCTGGGCGATGATGCGTTGACCCAAAGTCAGGTTGTGTCGCTCAGAATCAATGACCTAGAGGCGCAGCTGATAGCCGTTGTAGAAGGGCTAGGGGTCGCTCTGCTGCCCACCTGGCTGGCACATGCACCTTTATGCCGGGGTGAACTGGTGCGTTGCCTTCCGGAATGGGAGTGCCAACCTGATGGGGGCAGGAGCTCGTTGTGGTTCATCTACCCGCCAAAGCGAATAGTTTCCTCGAAGGTGCGCTCGTTCATTGATTTCATGGTCGGGCGTATTGGTCATTCTCCCTATTGGCGGATCTGATCCTCGAGATCAGCTAAAGCGGATATCCAGCGCTCTCAGCCAAGTCTGCAGGCCCGCATCTTGGATAGGGATGAGGAAGGCTTCTTGACTCGATTCGTTGAAGTGCGCATGCCAATAACCTGGAGGGGTTACGAACGCTAAACCTGGATTCCAGTCGATGCGGGTAGGGTTGACGATGTTCCCCGCGTCGTCGAGTTGGGTCCCTACGAGGCTGTAGCACCCGGGCGGGCAGTCCACAATAAAGTCCAATGCAATCGACTGGTGCCTGTGTGGTTTTTGTACTGCACCTGCCGGAACCAAGCCGTACATTGCCCACAGCACATGTGTAACCGTGCGCGTCTGCGGAAAGTTTCGGTTACCGAGAAGGATGCTTATTCGGCTGCGATCGCTTGCCCGCGGATCTGCGGCAGCTTCACGCAGGTAGGCATTTGCCTCTTCTCCTGTGTACAGCGTCGGCACAAAGCGGTCAACACGTTGCTCAACGCCGAGATAACGCAGTAGCGGCTCGTCGTGCACGTAGTAGAATTGGCAATCGGAAGCTGCTTTCAGCTTGGTCGTGTGGGTGGCCGGCAGCGCTATGAAACAGCCTTTGCTCCAGTTAAACGTGGTCTGGTCATAGGTGAGATGCCCTTCGCCCGTGATCACAAACAGAACCTGAGAAGTCGCATTCGGTGAAAGGTGCAGCGTATCTCCAGCAACCAAACGGATGAAGTTCGCGCAAAGTCCTGGGCCTGTGGCTGGACCAATGCAACCCAGGTCTTCGCTCAAATCGAGAGGCACGATTCTCGATTCACCGTCCTGATGAAGAGAGGCAGGAAATGTCCGGTAAGGGATTCTAGAGATGAGCTTTGACCCGATTGGGTTGGCAGCTTTGCTGTACTCAAAGAACTCTGCATCCGCTTGGTAAGAAGGGATGGCTGATTCGATTTGCTCATGGATGGGACTGTTCACGGTAGGACCTCTCTTCTGAAAATGTCGTATTGCGAGGACCAATGTAAGAACTGAATGTACTTGGATTAAGACCCCTGCCCGCATAGGTGTTGTGTCAGTGGGGGATGTAAGGGGCATTCTGAGCAACGCAGAGAAAATTTGGCGGAAGCGGAATGGTTTTCGGCCGGCGATATCGGTTGGTATCACACAGAGCCTTGGTACAACAATGTCGCGAGAAGGCGTTCTGGCCTTCAGGACCGTAGAGCTAGGAAACCAGCGCCTCGGCTTGTTGAGCGAGCCTGCAGTTCCGTAGAAATAAATGGGCGCCTGCCTACGCTCGTTATCTAAAGAGCAAAAAGCCCGCGAATGCGGGCTTTGTGTTGACCTATGCATCCCAGGATGGGGCTTTTGCCAGTCAACGTTTGAGAAACCTGTAGCAATCTTGACAACCTACAGGCCATCTAGTCGCCTTAAATGGCCATCGAGCGTTCGCGAAGATCCATGTTCAAGATCCGGTCGTTCTCGCTGTAGTCGACTGGGCAGTCGATCACGTGCACGCCCGGGGTCTTGATGCAGTGTTCCAGCAGCGGCAGCAGGCCTTCGGCGCTTTCCACGCGGTGGCCGTTGGCACCGTAGGCTTCGGCGTACTTGACGAAGTCCGGGTTGCCGTAGTCCAGACCGAAATCGGTGAAGCCCATGTTGGCCTGCTTCCAGCGGATCATGCCGTAGCCGTCGTCACGCAGGATCACCACAGTGATGTGCATGCCCAGACGAACTGCGGTTTCCAGCTCCTGGCTGTTCATCATGAAACCGCCGTCGCCGCATACCGAGATGACTGGGCGATCCGGATAGACCAGATGCGAAGCCATCGCCGATGGCAGGCCAGCGCCCATGGTCGCCAGGGCGTTGTCGAGCAGTACGGTGTTCGGCTTGTGCGCCTTGTAATTGCGGGCGAACCAGATCTTGTAGATACCGTTGTCCAAAGCCACGATGCCTTCGGACGGTAATACGCGGCGGATGTCGGCGACCAGGCGCTGCGGGTAGACCGGGAAGCGGTTGTCGTCGGCACCTTCGGCGATCTGCGCTTCGTTCGCTTCACGGATGGCCAGCAGGCGGGTGAAGTCCCAGTGGCTGGTGTCGGTCAGCGCTTCGCTGATCTGCCAGACGGCGTTGGCGATGTCGCCGATCACTTCGACCTGCGGGAAGTACACCGCATCCACCTCGGCCGAACGGAAGCTCACGTGAATCACTTCGGTACCGCCACGGACCATGAAGAACGGTGGCTTCTCGATCACATCGTGGCCGATGTTGATGATCAGGTCGGCGGCTTCTACAGCGCGGTGAACGAAGTCACCGGACGACAGCGCAGCGTTACCGAGGAAGCGCGGGTGACGCTCATCGACCACACCTTTACCCATCTGGGTAGTGATGAACGGGATGCCGGTCTTGTCGATCAGCTGCTGAAGGACCTTGGCGGTCATCTTGCGGTTGGCACCGGCACCGATCACCAGGATCGGGCTGCGTGCGTTCTGCAGCTTTTCAACGGCGGCTTCAATCGACTTATGTTCGGCCAGTGGGCGGCGGTGCAGGCTGCGTGGGACCGGCAGGGCATCAGTCTGCTCGGCAGCGATGTCTTCAGGCAGTTCCAGGTGCACGGCGCCCGGCTTTTCTTCTTCCGCCAGGCGGAAGGCTTCACGCATGCGCGCCGGGATGTTGTCGGCCGAGGCGAACTGGTGGGTGTACTTGGTGATGGGGTCCATCATGCCGCACACGTCGATGATCTGGAACCGGCCCTGCTTTGACTTCTTGATCGGTTTCTGGCCGGTGATCATCATCATCGGCATGCCGCCAAGGTAGGCGTATGCACTGGCAGTCACCAGGTTGGTCGCACCAGGGCCCAGGGTCGACAGGCTGACGCCGGTCTTGCCGGTCAGGCGACCGTAGGTGGCGGCCATGAAGCCTGCGGATTGCTCGTGACGGGTCAGTACCAGCTTGATCTTCGACTTGCGCAGGGATTCCAGCAGGTCGAGGTTCTCTTCACCAGGAATGCCGAATACATACTCGACACCTTCGTTTTCCAGGCATTGCACAACGACATCGGCGGCCTTAGCCATCTTGCTTATTACCTCAGTTATCACGGTTTGAAGCAGGCGAGACGCACCTGCAGGCTATCGACCTCAGCGAGGTGCGCTGACGTCTGTTTGTCCACTGGCCAGTAACGCGCCTCGGACGAAACCCTCGGCAAGTCGTCGCTCGACGAAATCCCGCACATAGGCTGCTCCCGCATCACGGCCGCGTGGCACTGCGACTGCTTGGCGGATAGCGGTGAAGGCTCCCTGCATCACCCGATAATTCGGATTCTTGGCTGTGATTTGTTCCAGCGGTTGTCTGACCCCGGCGGCAGCATCCAGGCCTTTGTCAATGAATAGGTCTACTGCACCTGCAGACGTGTCAGTTCGGTGTAGCTCTGCATGCTGCAACGTACGTGACAGGTACAGGTCGTAAGCAGCGCCGTTGCCTACCGCAAGCCGAAGTCCAGGTTGATCCAGGTCCTCGATTTTGGAATAGGGCGACTCGGCCTTTACCAGATAGGTCCCTTCGATAAGTACGTAGGGTTCACTGAAGCTGATCTGGGCGGCGCGGACAGGCTCGATAGCCAGGAAGGCCAACGTCCACGCGTTTTCTTCAAGTGCAGCGAATACCTTCCCGGCCGCGTCGTATGTGCGCAATTCGAGACCTACGCCCAGCTCTTCGGCCAGCGATTTAGCAAGTGCAACAGAAACACCATGCGGTTCTCCGTCAGCGCTTGGCTGAGCCAGCACTGGGTTACCGAAGTTGATCGCCGCACGCAGAATGCCGTTTGGCGCCAGGTCCTTGAGAACCTGCTGGGCAATAGGGCTCATACCTTCTCCAGGGTTAGAAAATTGGGAATGTGTAGGACACGATCAGGCGGTTTTCATCCGCGCCACGTGCAAAGCTCGATCGATAGCTCGCGTTACGCCACCGGACCGATACGTTCTTCAGGGCACCGGATTGCACCACGTACTGCAGTTCGGTGTTGCGCTCCCATTCATGGCCCTCACCGGTGATGGTCGCTGCGTCGGCCTGATCGCCTCGCAGGTAGCGGGTCATGAAGGTCAAGCCAGGAATGCCGAGAGCCGCGAAGTTGTAGTCGTAGCGCAGCTGCCAAGAACGTTCACCGGGCTCGGCGAAGTCGTTGAGCTGGACGAAGTTGACCAGGTAAGGATCGGTTCCATCGAGATAGGGCATGGAGGTGGAGCCGTTCATCTTTTGCAGTCCCAGACCAAGCGCATGTCCGCCCAAGCTGTAGGTGAACATGCCGGAAATTGCTCTGCTATCGATACGTCCGCCCAAAGCTCGACCGTCATTGTCGCTATCCATGTAGCGAAGATCAGCTTTGATCTTCCCGGGGCCCACTGGAATCGAATAGTTCGCGCCCACGAAGTGCTGGTGGTAGACCTGCTCCAGCTCTGCGTACTGGTAGGTCAGCAACAGGTCTTTTGTGAGCTGGTAATCCAAACCGCCCAGCCAGAAGGCGTCACCTTCGGCATTGCCTGTGAAACGACGGTTTTTGTTGTTGAGTGTGATCGGTACGCGGTCTGTCGAGTCGCGATCGGTTTGGCGCTCGAAGCGGGCACCGATGAAGGACAGCGAATCGAATTCTTTGCTGGTGAGCAGGCCGCCCTCAAAGGTCTGGGGGAGGAGGCGGCCAGTGTTGGCCTGAACAGTGGGCAGCTTGGGGATCAGAGTGCCGTATTTAAGCTCTGTCGCGGATAGGCGCATCTTGCCAGTCAGGCCCAGGCGGCTGAACTCGTCGGCTGCGCGACCATCATCATGAGTCGGCAGCAGGCCGGTACCGGTTCGATCGGGACTTGAGTCCAGCTTCAGGCCGAGCATGCCCAGAGCATCTACCCCAAAACCGACTGGCCCTGGTGTGTATCCGGACTTCGCATCGAGAATGAAACCATGGGCCCATTCTTCGCGCTTTGACTGGCCAGCACCGTCACGGAAATCACGGTTGATGTAGAAGTTCGTCGTTTGCAAGGTGACCTTGCTGTCGTCGATAAAGCCATCCCCATAGGCCGTCGCTGCGGCCAGGCAAGGAGTAACGGCAAGAAGCTTGCAACCAATCTTGTTTTTGTTATGCATGTGCTGCTCCATCAATTGGAACGTGAGGTGTAGGCGTGCCTCCCGGCACGCCAGGATCAGGAAAAAAAGAGGTTCAGGCGGTGCGGAAAATCATGCAGACCGGACTGCCGGTCTGGATCTGATGCTCCAGCAAAGCCAGTTCGCCTTTCGGGCTAATGGAGAAGGTCTTGATGTTGTCGCTGTCTTGATTAGCGACGAACAAGAAGCGACCGTTAGGGGACGCAGTCATGAACCGAGGCTTCTTGCCCTGGCTAGCTACGTTGCCGATCGGGTTGATCTTCCCGGTAGGCTGATCCACCGAATAGATGGTCACGCTGTCATGCCCGCGATTGGAAGAGAACAAATGTACTCCATCCGGTGCCATGACCAGCGCCGCTGCACGGCTGTCCCCTACAAAGTCCTGAGGGAGGGCTGGGACCATCTGGAATGGAACCAGGGAGCCGTCATTCTGGTTGTAGCGGTAGCTGGTGATCGTGCTGTCCAGTTCGTTCACAACGTAAGCAAATGACCCGGTCGGAGAGAACACCACATGTCGAGGTCCGGCCCCCTCGCGTGTCTTGATTTCATGCGCCAATTCAGGCTTCAGTGCGGTCCCGTTCTGCTTCAAATCGAACACAAAGACTTTATCCAGTCCTTTGTCCGGGACCACCAGGAAGCGGCCCGATGGATCGCGTGGGATCATGTGCGGGTGGGAGCTCGCCTGCTCGATCTTGTGCGGGCCAGGGTTGCCCGGAAGGTCGTATTTGCTGATGACGGGTTGCAGGTGGCCGGTCTTATCGAATGGCAGAATGACAATGCTGCCGGTGGCATAGTTGGCCACAGCGAGGAATTTGTTGCTCTTGTCCACGGTAAGGTGGACGGGGTTGTTCCCTTCGCAACTAACAGAGCTCACCTTGGTGAGTGTTCCGCTGCCTGACTCAATTTGAAATGAGCTGACAGTAGACTGGTCGCCATGCACGCAGAACAGCAGGCTCTGGGTTTGGTCGAGGCACAGGAAGGATGGGTTGGTCAGATCGCCGACGGTTTGAACCAGTTCGGAGCGACCTGTCTGCGGGTCATGTCGATAAACCGTGATGCCTGCACCGCGGGCGTTACGCTCGCGAGTGGTCCTGGAGCCCACATAGACAATTTGGGTTTTGTTCGAGTTGGCAGGCTGCATAGAGTTCTTCTCAGGTCCTGATTTGGCATCTGCCGCTCCCGCGCCCAGGCCCAGAATGGTTGCCGCAGCGACGATGGAAGTAGAAGAGAGCAGCGTGCGTCGAGTAATGGCGGGTGAGAACGGTGATGGGCACATAGCAAAATCTCATCGTTGTTTTTGTTGTGATGAGTACCGCCGACCTTCAAAGGTCGGCGGTAGCTGAGCAATCAGTACTTCGACGGTACGAGCACCCAGCCTTCCATCAGGCGACGGGCGCTTCGGCTCATGACGGCCTTGTCCACAATCCAGTTGCCATCGACTTGGGTGGTCTGCGCGCCTACGGCAACGGTGCCGGCGGTGTGGCCCATGTTGACTTGGCGTTCACCGATATCGCCGACGATACGGTTGACCAGCGTGCCTTCCAGAGCGGCCGCCACGGCAACGGCTACAGCGCCAGTGCCGGTGATTGCGTGGTGCAATTTGCCCATGGAAAGGATGCGGGCGATCACATCGATCTCGCCGGCTTCGACTGTCTTGCCACCGGCAGCGCCGTAGGTTTGCGGCGGAGCTACCAGGCAGAGCTTCGGCGTGTGAGGGCGAAGGCGCGTTGCTTCTTCAGCGGTAGCCGCCAGACCCATGGCCACGGTGCAGTGTGCGCGGATGGTTTCCAGCGACTGCAGCAGTTCGGCGTTGCCGTTGACCTGGTCTTGGGTCTCGGTCCCGGTCAGGCCAACGCGCTGGGCATCGACGAAGATCGTCGGGTTGCCTGCGTTGAGCAATGTTGCCGGCAAGCCTGGGAAGCCAGGGATATCCAGTTCATCCACGACATTGCCGGTTGGCAGAATGCTGCCGCCCGAACCGCCAGGCTGAAGGAATTCCACGACGATTTCGGCAGCAGGGAAGGCGACGCCATCCAGCACGAAATCACCTTCTTCAACGACCTCGCCATCCTTCATCGGGACATGGGCGATGATGCGTTTCTGAATATTGGCCTGCCAAATTCGGATGGTAGCGATGCCGTCACGAGGAGCATCGACGAGCCCTTGGCGAATTGCGAATGGGCCAACGGCTGCGCTCAGGTTGCCGCAGTTGCCGGACCAGTCGACCACCGGGTTTTCGATTGCCGGGGCACCGAACAGGTAATCAACATCGCAATCGGTACGACCCGATTTACCGATGATGACGACCTTGCTGGAGCTGGAGGTGGCAGCACCCATGCCGTCGATCTGCTTGCCATAAGGATCCGGGCTGCCGATGACGCGAAGCATCAGTGCGTCACGCTCGGGGCCTGCAGCCGGAACATCTTGCTCCAGGAAAAAGACGCCCTTACTGGTGCCACCGCGCATGAATACGGCAGGGATTCGAACTTGAGTCATTACACTGCTCCTTCCAGTTGCTTTGCTTTTCCAGCCTTGTCCATGCTCTCTACCAGCAGCTGTGGCAGCAGGCCGCCGCGGCGGAAGTAGCGCACGTCTTCATGCGTATCCAGGCGGCTGGTGACGGTTACGTTTTCAGTGGTGCCATCTGCACGGTCAATGACGAGTTGCAGCTTGTCGCCAGGCGCGAAGGTGTCGTTGATGCCTTCTACCGAGAACTTCTCGTGACCGGTCAGGCCCAGCGTCTTGCGAGTTACACCTTCTGGGAACTGCAGCGGGAGGATGCCCAGGCCAGCCAGGTTGGTGCGGTGGATGCGCTCGAAGCTCTCGGCCACGACAACGCGCACGCCCAGCAGGCGAGGGCCTTTGGCTGCCCAGTCACGCGACGAACCGCTGCCGTACTCCTTGCCTGCCACTACGATCAGAGGCTGCTTGCGATCGGCGTAGGCTTGGGCGGCTTCGAACACGGTGCTCACGCGGTTTTCCGGCAGCAGCAGCGTCCAAGGGCCTTCGCGGCCGTCAGTCATCAGCTCGTTCTTCAGGCGGGGGCTTGCGAAGGTGGCGCGCTGTGCGGCTTCGTGGTTGCCGCGACGAGTGCCGTAGGAGTTGAAGTCATCAACACCAATGCCATGGCCTTTGAGGTACGAACCTGCGTCGCTGTCCGGCAGGATGGCGCCCGATGGCGAGATGTGGTCAGTGGTAATGTTGTCCGACAGCATCACCAGAACGCGCATGTCCTTCAGGTCGCGTTGAGGGTCGGTAGCAGTCAGCTCATCGCTCCAGTACGGCGGCTTGCGGATGTAAGTGCTGGTCTGGTCCCAGGCGTACTGATCGGTAACGCCGGCGCGCAGGTCAGAGGCGATGACGCCCGCTTCGCGAGGTACCGAGCTGTAGGCCTTGTCGAACAGGTCGGCCGACAGTGCTTTCTTCTCGATTTCGTCCAGCTCTTGATCCGAAGGCCACAGCTCGCTGAGGTAAACCGGCTTGCCTTCGGCGTCGGTGCCGAGCGCATCCACTTGCGGGTCGATGCGGTAGGTGCCAGCGATCGCGTACGCCACGATCAGGGGAGGGGACATGATGAACACTTCACGAGCCAGCGGGTGTACGCGACCTTCGAAGTTGCGGTTACCGGAGGTAGCGGCAACGGTCTCCAGCTTACGAGTGCGGATTTCGTCCTCGATCTCTTTGCTCAGCAGGGGGCCGGACATGCCGTTGCAGGTGGTGCAGCCGTAGCCAACAACGTTGAAGCCCATGTTGTCGAGGTCCACGTTCAGGCCTGCACGGTCCAGGTAGTCGGCGACCACCTTGGAGCCGGGTGCGAAGGAAGTCTTGACCCACGGAGCACGACGCAGACCGCGCTTGAGTGCGTTGCGGGCGACGAGGGCCGCAGCGATCACGCCACGAGGGTTCGAAGTGTTGGTGCAGCTGGTGATGGCGGCAATCACGACCGAGCCGTTATCCAGGCCGGTAGGGATGTCTTTTGCTGCTTCGCCTTTACCCAGCAGGATGCGCTGGTGAGGTTGTTTCGGACCGGCAATCGCACGACCAACGGTGCTCAGGTCGAGGGTGACCACACGGTCGTATTCGACCGATTCCAGGCTGTCGTGCCACAGGCCTTGATGCTTGGCATAAGCCTCGGTCAGCTCGGCAATCTCACCGCCGCGACCGCTGAGTCGCAGGTAGTGCAGGGTGCGATCGTCGATCGCGAACATTGCTGCGGTAGCGCCGAACTCAGGAGCCATGTTGGACAGGGTGCCACGGTCCGCCAAGGACAGGGCGGCAACGCCTGGGCCATGGAATTCCAACACGCTGCCGATTACGCCGGCTTTGCGCAGGCTTTCGGTCAAGGCAAGCGCGATGTCGGTAGCAACGTAGCCAGATGGCGGGACGCCTTCCAGTCGGACGCCGACGATTTCTGGAACCCGCATCATCAGGGCTTTGCCCAGCATTGCGGCTTCTGCCTCGATACCACCAACACCCCAGCCCAGCACGCCGATGCCATTGATCATGGTGGTGTGGCTGTCAGTGCCGACTAGCGTATCTGGGAAGGCCCACAGATCACCTTCGGATTCGCGTGTACCGATGACGGTGGTCAGGCGCTCCAGGTTGATCTGGTGAAGGATGCCGTTACCGGAAGGCACGATCGACAGGTTGTTGAAGGCCTTGTTGCACCAGTCGAGGAATGCAAAGCGCTCGGCATTGCGCTCGCGCTCGATAGCTTCGTTATCGGCCAATGCGCTGGCATCACCCCAACGCTCTACGTTCAGCGAGTGGTCCACGACGAGGTGAGTAGGGGTGACCGGGTTTACCTGGCGTGGATCACCGCCTGCTTTTGCTACTGCGTCACGCAGGCCGGCCAGGTCGACCAAGGCAGGGGTGCCGAGCAGGTCCTGAAGTACTACGCGAGCGGGGCGGAAGGGGATGTCGCTGTTTTTAGAGCGAGTGCAAATTACTTTCAGCGCCTCGTTCGGCTCTGCCTCGGTACGCAGGACGTTCTCAGCGAGGATCCGGAGGCTCATTGGCAGGCGGGCGAAGTCGCCGCCTATCGCTATTACAGCTTCAGATACGTTGCAGACGCGGTAGTCGCGACCGTTTACGGCCAGGGTTTGGCCAATGTGCTTGCTCATGCCGGGGACCTCACAGGCGTGTTTTTTGTGAGGTGATATTGCACTTTGTCTAAACTTGAGTCAATTTATCTCCAGCAGAAAAACTTCGGCCGAGCGCCGAATGGTCACCTTGAAGCCTGAAGACCGGCCATTGATCTGCCTGCCAGCCTTTCCCGCACAAAGACAAAAACGAGGAAATTCAAGATGAAATGCAATCAGACCTACCGTAAATCCGTCCGGCATCAGTCCGCTCCTTCCGCTTCGTACCGCTAAAAGCCTGGCTTCGCGGCACTAAAAAAATAAGGAGAGAGCCATGCTGCTGACCGTGCTCGGTTTTTCGATGGTCACCTGTTTCATGTACCTGATCATGACCAAGCGGCTGACCGCTCTGGTCGCCCTGATTGTGGTGCCGATCGTGTTTGCCCTGATTGGTGGCTTCTATGCTGGCCTGGGCACGATGATGCTCGACGGCATCAAGACTCTGGCGCCGACTGGCGTCATGCTGACCTTCTCGATTCTTTACTTCGGCATCATGATCGACGCGGGGCTGTTCGATTCATTGGTGCGCTGCATCCTGAAGATCGTGAAGGGTGACCCGCTGAAGGTATTGGTCGGAACTACGATTCTGACCATGCTTGTGTCCTTGGATGGCGACAGTTCCACTACCTACATGATCGTGGTCGCCGCATTTTTGCCACTTTATCAGCGCCTGGGAATGAGCGTTCTGGGCCTGACCTGCGTGGTCAACATCGCAAACGGCATCATGAACATCTCCCCGTGGGGCGGCCCTACTGCCCGCGCTGCGGCTGCGCTGCATGTCGATGCTATGGACATCTTCCTGCCGATGGTGCCGTCGATGCTGCTGGGCTGCGCCTGCTTGCTCTTCATCGCAATTCTGCTGGGTCGACGTGAGCGTGCTCGCCTGGGCGTGATTGCCGTGGATGATTTCCACAACGGCTCTATCGCGCTGGGTAATGGTTCGCATGAGGAGTGCGATCGCAATCGCCGCCCGCATATGTTCTGGCCCAACCTGTTGCTCACTGCAACGATGATTGGCGTATTGATGGCGGGTATCGTGCCGATTCAGGTGCTGTTCATGGTCTGCTTCGCCATCGCGGTAATGATCAACTACCCACACCTGGAGCAGCAGAAAGAGCGTATCTCCGCTCACGCGGGCAACGTTCTCGCGGTGACTTCGGTCATTTTCGCCGCAGGCATCTTCACCGGCATCCTTTCGGGCACCGGCATGGTCGATGCAATGGCGAAGGGGCTGTTGGCAGTCATTCCTGATGCGTTTGGCCCATACCTGGCGGTGTTCACTGCCCTGGTCAGCATTCCGTTCACCTTCTTCATGTCCAACGATGCCTTCTACTTCGGCATCTTGCCAGTGATCGCCCAGACCGCCGCTACCTATGGAATCTCGCATCTGGAGATCGCCCGGGCATCGGTGGTTGGTCAGCCTGTTCACTTGCTCAGCCCGCTGGTTCCTTCGCTCTACCTGCTGGTGGCTTTGGCAAAAGTCGATCTGGGTGACCACCAGCGCTTTGCGTTGAAGTGGGCGCTCCTGGTGAGCATGGCCATGCTGGTAGGTGGCGTGATGTTCGGAGCATTCCCGCTCTATCACTCAGCTTCGTGAGTCGGTGGCTGGCCGTCGGCTCTGCCGGCGGTCGGCTGCCGGTGCTTGTAGCCGGCGCAACCGCGCCTAGAAAAATAAAGGTGTAACCATGCCGTACCGTAGAGCCTGGATTGCTGTATTTCTGTTCTCTCTGGCGATGATCAATTACATGGACCGAATTGCCCTGTCCATCGCTGCCAAACCAATCGCCGAGGAATTCAATCTCAGTGCAGTCGGCATGGGATACCTCTTTTCCTCATTTATCTGGAGTTATGCGCTCTTCCTGATTCCTGTTGGTCTGCTGATCGACCGTTACGGCGCCAAGCGCATCGGTGGTTTTGGCATTCTCGTGTGGTCGGCTGCTACGGCGCTGACCGGGGCAGCGATGAACTTCGCTTCGCTGCTGGCTGCGCGGCTTGTAATGGGCGCTGGTGAATCGGTCAGCAACCCAGTCGGGGCTAAGGTGATTCGTGAGTGGATCCCGAGCCAGGAACGCGGCACGATCACCGCTGTTTTCAACAGCGGCTCGTACGCTGGGCCAGCGATTTGCTCGATCGTTCTTGCAATGCTGGTCGCCAGTGTTGGGTGGCGCTGGTCCTTCGTAATTGCCGGTGGCATCGGTTTCGTTTGGCTGTTGGCTTGGTACCTTTTCTACGGCAAGCCTGAAGATGTGAAGTGGCTGAGCAGCCAAGAGCGTAAAACCATCCTTGACTCGCGCTCCGGTGGTGGCAAAGCGGGTGGTGATGCAGTCGCTCCGTATGGTCTCAAGCGCCTGCTGAAGACTCCGACTCTCTGGGGGCTTGCTCTGACCCAGGGCTGCAACGTTTACACCCAATACCTATTCCTAACCTGGTTGCCGAGCTACCTTCAGCAAGAACGTCATTTGACGCTGGAAAAAAGCGGTCTGGTGACTGCCATCCCTTATGCTGCGGCTGTTGTGCTCTGCATCGGTCTGGGCAAACTCAGTGACTGGTACCTGACTCGTGGCGGGGGTGTGAGCTCGGGTAAGCGCCGCAACGTAATTGCAATCTCGATGCTGATTGCGAGCTGCATCCTTTTGGTGCCATTCGCTGACTCTACTGGATCGCTGGTTTTGATTTCGTCGCTGACCTTGGCAGGTATTGCCTCGACCACTTCGCTGAATTTCTCCCTGCTCAATGATCTGCTGCCAAGTGCCGGGGATGTGGGTCGTGCGGTCGCGTTCATTGTTGTCGGCGGCAACCTCTTCGGTGTGGCGGCTCCGATCGTCACCGGCTACGTTGTCCAGGCCACAGGCTCGTACAACTGGGCCTTCATGATCGCAGGCATCCTTCTAGTGGCTGGTGCATTTATTGCACTGACTATGACTCGCAAGCCAATGGTTCCGCCAACAGTTGAGACCGAACCCCATTTGGAAATGAGCCCGCAAAAGGCATAATGTAGGTGCTGTGGGGCTCGTCTCTTGGTAAGAGCCCCACAATCCCATGCCCCAACTCGGAAAAGATATGAATCTGACGCCTCTTCAAGCCCGCGTAGCTCGCGATATCGTTGCCTATGTTCGCCAAGAACAACTGGCTGCGGGGCATCATGTCTCGGAGCTAGGACTGGCCAAGGCTCTGAAGACGTCTCGGACTCCTATCAAGATTGCTCTGAACTACCTGGCTGAGCGAGGAATGCTGAGTCAGGATCGCAATCGCGGTTTTTTCCTGGCCAAGCCCTATGATGATCTGGCTGAAATTGCCCAAGATCTGTCGGTCTCCATCGACGACCCGATCTATCAGCAGATCGCGGTGATGCGACTGAACGGACAGATTCCTGAGCAGTTTGCTGAAACGGACCTGATGCGTTTATTCAACATTTCACGCTATATGCTGCGTGGGGTGTTGAGCCGCATTCAGCAAGAAGGCTGGATTGAGCAGCGTACCGGCCAAGGCTGGCAATTCCTTCCGATGATCGACTCCGTCGAAGCCTATGAAGAAAGCTATTCCTTCCGAGCGATCATTGAGCCGGCAGGACTCCTTGCCCCAACGTTCATGGTCGACACAGAAGCCTTGGCTCGCTGTAAGAAACAGCAGCAGTTCATTGCAGATGGCGGATACCTGACCATGACGCCTCAGGAGCTATTCGAATCGAATGCTCAGTTTCACGAGACGCTTGCCAGTTTTTCCGGCAATAGATTTCACGTCCAGACGGTTCGTCGTCTCGACCAGCTTCGCCGTTTGGTGGAGTACCGTCAGGCTAGCAAGCGCGCTCCTCGCCGAGAGCAGGCGGTCGAGCACCTCGCGATCCTTGCTTGCCTTGAGAAAGGTGATCGGCTGGCAGCAGCTGACCATATGCGTAAGCATCTGGAGCAAGCTCGCCGGCATAAAGTCGCAGCTGAGTTGTTTGAGGCAGTTGAGCTGCCTGTTGAGGCTGCTGTTGAGTCGGCCTGAGCCGCTTGTTTTGTGAAGTTGTCTTTCCGCATTAAATCGCGCATCGCTGACCCTATGCGTCAGCGTGCGCCCATCCGCTGCGCACCTGTCGATATCCGGCAGAGTGACGTCACCAAGGGACCACTATGCGAACCCCCGCACCAGTCAGGATTCTTTTTTCCTGCGCGTTGATTGCTTTCTCCTGCATCAGTCATGCAGCCCCCATCGAAGTGAATGATGGTCAGCACACAGTCAAACTGGCGGATGCGCCGAAGCGCGTGGTGGTCCTTGAATTTTCGTTTTTGGATAGCTTGGCTGCCGTAGGTGTTACTCCCGTCGGTGCCGCTGATGACGGCGATGCGCAACGGGTGCTGCCCAAGGTTCGCGACGTCATTGGAACGTGGACGTCGGTTGGGCTGCGCTCGCAGCCAAGCATCGAGCAGATTGCAGCGCTCAAGCCTGATTTGATTGTGGCTGACCTGAATCGACACGAAGCGCTCTATGACGACCTGTCCCATATCGCTCCGACTCTGTTGTTACCATCTCGTGGAGAGGATTACGAAGGAAGCCTGAAGTCAGCTCAGCTGATTGGTGTAGCGCTGGGCAAAGGGCCTGAGATGGAAAAGCGAATCGTTGAAAACCGTGCCCACCTTGCTGAGGTGGCAAAGCAAATCCCGTCCGGGGTTACCGTACTGTTTGGTGTCGCTCGTGAAAGCAGTTTCTCTCTGCATGGCCCGGCGTCGTATGCCGGCAGCGTGCTGTCCACTATTGGCCTCACCGTTCCAGCTGTCCGCCAGGGGGCTGCACCTACGGAATTTGTAAGTTTGGAGCAGTTGCTGGCCCTGAATCCATCATGGCTTCTGGTGGGGCACTACCGTCACCCAAGCCTTGTTGATACCTGGAGCAAGCAACCGCTGTGGAGCGTTCTCTCTGCGGTGCGTGATCAGCATGTGGTCGATGTTGACGGTGATACGTGGGCACGGAACCGCGGCGTGATGGCATCTGAGCAGATCGCGGACGAGGCCTTGGCTGCACTGAAAGGTCCCCGGGTCGCCCGTAGCCAATGAGTTACCGTGGTCTACTTGCCAGTGCGATGACCCTCCTCGTTGGGGCAGGGTTGTTTTGGTTCTCGCTGTTCACCTGGTCACCCTTTACGCTGACAGCCGGTGATGCCTGGAATGGTTTGGTGCATCAAGGGACCGTAGGTGGAAACATGGCCTACGTCGTCTCACAAATCCGTGTGCCTCGCACTCTCTGCGCAGCACTGGTGGGAGGGAGTCTCGGGCTTGCCGGGGCGTTGATGCAGGGCATCACGCGAAACAGTCTTGCCTCACCCTCGCTTTTCGGGGTGACCGCGGGTGCGGCTACCGGTCTGGCTTTGTTCTCTACCGGATTGATTGCGCCTATGTTCCCGGGTGGTGCTTTGCTGATGACCTGCATTGGTGGTGCATTGGCCTGGGTTACCGTGTTTAGCCTTGGTGGTGCTTGGTCACAAAGCACGTCGCAAGGGCGCCTGGTATTGGCAGGAGTGGCCGTGGCGGCACTGTGCGCTGCGCTCACCCGGCTCACAGTCATTCTGGTCGAAGCCCAGGCGCAGAGCGTACTGAACTGGCTAGCGGGTTCGCTTGCAAACGTCACTGATGCGCAGCTGAACATACTCTGGCCGTGCGCATTGGTGGGTACATTGTGGGCACTGATGCTCGCGCCTCGATTGAACCTCATCAATCTGGGCGAAGATGCAGCTCGATCACTTGGAGTGAGCATCACTGCGCTGCGATTGCAGGTGTTTGCGATCAGTCTGCTACTGGTTGGGGCTAGTGTCTGCGCTGTGGGGCCGGTTGGGTTTGTGGGGTTGATTGCTCCCAACATTCTTCGCCAGTTCCTGGGCAACGATTATCGTTGGCTGGTACCGCTGAGTGCCGCCCTTGGTGCTGTGATCGTCTTGGCAGCTGATCTGGTTGGGCGCATGGTTGCTTTCCCGGCCGAAACACCCGCCGGAGCTGTCACTGCGATTGTTGGTGCGCCGTTCTTCCTGTTTCTCGCAAGGCGCAGCTTATGAGCGTGGGTCGCATTCGCCTGGCAGTTCTTGTCGGCTTGCTGGCGTTGGCGGCGTTCGCCAGCTTGAGCATTGGAACCACCTGGTTGAGGCCAGAGACAGTTATTGAGCGGCTGGTCGCTCACGACGGCGCCGACTTTGAGGTGTGGAATCACCGTCTGCCTCGGACAATCCTTGCTGTCCTGGTCGGTGCAGCGTTCGGCTTGGCGGGCGCCATCGTCCAAGGTGTGATCCGTAATCCGCTCGCTTCGCCGGAGATCCTTGGTGTCACGCAGGGGGCTGGCTTGGCGCTTACGGTGGCGATCATTGGCTGGGCGCAAATTTCGCCTATCTGGTTCCCATTGATTGCATGCGCCGGCGGAGCTGCGGGAGCATTGCTGCTGATCGGCTATAACGCGGGCATCAGCTTTTCAGGCGTTCGCTTTGCGCTGTCAGGGGTGGCTATTGCGGTCACGTTGGCAAGCATTACCGAGTTTTTGATTCTGTCCCATCCTCTGGATATCAATACCGCTTTACTCGCGCTCACTGGCAGCATCTGGGGGCGGAACTGGCACCATGTGGCTCTAGCCACGCCGCTGCTGGTGTTGATCCCGGCGGGAATGCTGTTGGCGAAGTCCTTGAACCTCATCGCCTTGGGAGATGAGGCGGCGCATAGCCTGGGCGTGCGGATGGGACCTAATCGGGGGGTGGCAATCGGCTGCGCCGTGCTCCTGACCAGTGTAGGTGTGGGGATCATCGGCCCCATTGGTTTCATCGGGCTCGTTGCGCCTCACATGGCCCGGCGACTCGTTGGTGGTCATCACCAACATCTGATTCCTGCAGCGATGTTGATCGGTGCAGTGCTGCTGGTTTTGGCCGATACGATCGGGCGAGCGTTGATTGCACCCAGCGAGATTCCCGCCGGCATCTTCACCGCAGTGATAGGTGCGCCTTATTTCCTGTGGCTGCTGTCACGGTTCAAGAGCTAAAGACATGAGCATTATTCAGGCACACAGCGTCGACGTAGGGTATGGCGCGTCACCGATTGTCAAAGGGCTGTCCTTCTCACCGCCGGCTGGAAAGGTCACTGCGTTGATCGGCCCAAACGGCTGTGGAAAGTCGACATTGCTCAAAGCCCTCGCAGGAATCATCCGGCCCTCGGCTGGGTCGGTGTCGGTCGATGGAAGTCCGTTGCCCCGCTTGAAAAACCAAGAGCTCGCACGTCGAGTGTCTTTCCTGCCGCAGGTGTTGCCAATCCCTGAAGGGGTGAGTGTCCGTCAGCTCATTGCCTACGGCAGAAGTCCGCACAATTCTTTTTGGGGGCGGCTGAGTGGAGCGGACAAGGGGCATGTAGATCAAGCGATCAAGCGGATGGAGCTGGAGGCGCTCGCATTCCGTCCACTTTCCGATCTGTCCGGCGGCCAGCGTCAGCGTGCCTGGTTAGCTATGGTGCTTGCTCAGGATACTGAAGTGGTGTTGTTGGACGAGCCTACGACCTACCTCGATATCTGCCATCAGGTTGAGCTGCTTGACCTCATGCAAGATCTGGCTAGGGAAGGGAAGACCGTCATTACGGTGCTCCACGACATCAATCAAGCATGTCGGTACGCAGATCACATTGCGGTAATGCGCAACGGAATACTTGTGGCTAATGGTAGTCCCACTGAAGTTATGAGTGTCGACTTGATAAGAGGGGTTTTTGAAGTGCAGGTTCAAATTATCAATGAGCCTGTTTCAGGTACGCCTATGTGCGTGGTGGAGAGGAGTTCGAGGGAGTAGTAAGAAAGTGGTTTGTCTGCATGATTCCTCTCTTGTTTTGCTTGTTGAGGATCATGGATGCAGACGTAAAGCTTGAATCATCCAGCCATGCAGTTAACATCTGGCGAGTGCGCCAAAGGCTTATCTGCGGCATTATATAAAGTGACCTTGTAATCCTGGCCCAGGCTGCTTTCTACCAATGTATAGTGCTTGCCTGCTTTAAAGTCTTGGTAGGTGACGCTGGCGTTGCAGGTGGCGCCGTTGCTGTCGCCTTCGCCCTCCACAAAGAGCGTAGCTCCCAGCGTATGCTTGCCTGCCGATACCTCAAAGAATCGACCATCATCGAGCCGCTTGCCATCCACGGTCTCGGCCATTACAGTCGTCGTTGGCTCCTCCTTAAGGCCTATCCAGGCCTCGTCCGCACTGGCTTTTGGCATCTGGCCGGCACAGCCGCCCAGGGTGCTCAAGACCCCGAGTAGTGGTACCACTAGTCGCCATTTTGTGCACATTTTGATCCCCATACGATTTCCCCAGATGCTGCTGTGATTGATTTTTCTATGATGATCGGTGCAATCGATGGCGGCAAGTGAAGACTCGCCATAGATTTCCTAAATTTACTTTAATGGAGGTTTAACCGAGAGTTTTTAGATCTCGTGGAAGACTGCGCCGATTCAAGTTTCGGAGACTCGGCATGCTCGGTCTAGTGAAAACTGCACTTCACAAGCCTTACACTTTCTTAGTGTTGGCGATAGTGATTTGCATAGTGGGTCCTTTGGCGGCAGTACGCACGCCTAGCGATGTATTTCCAGATATTGGGATACCCGTTATTGCGGTTGTTTGGCAGTACGCAGGTCTTGCTCCGGACGCAATGTCGGGCAGGGTTGTCTATACCTATGAGCGCGCGCTTAGTACTACTGTCAACGATATCGAACACATCGAATCGCAATCGCTGCCGGGTATGGGCATCGTCAAGATCTTCTTCCAGCCGAGCGTCGACATCCGCACTGCCAACGCACAGGTCACCGCTGTTTCGCAGACGGTGCTCAAGCAGATGCCGGCCGGCATCACGCCGCCACTGATCCTCAACTACAGTGCTTCGACCGTTCCGATTCTGCAGATGGCGTTCTCCAGCCCGACGCTTTCCGAAGCGCGCATCCGCGACTTGGTGCAGAACAGCATCCGCTTGCCGCTGACCTCTGTGCCTGGCCTGTCGATGCCGACCCCAATGGGGGGGAAGGAGCGTCAAATCACCCTCGACCTCGACCCGCAGGCCCTGGCGGCCAAGGGCTTGTCCGCTCAGGATGTGGCTAATGCGCTGGCCGCGCAGAACCAGATTATTCCGGTGGGCACGGCGAAAATAGGTCGCAACGAATTCACAGTGCTGTTGAACAACAGTCCAACCGCAATCGACCAGCTCAACGATCTGCCGGTCAAGGTCGTCGACGGCGCACAGATCACCATCGGCCAGGTGGCCCATGTGCGTGACGGAGCGCCACCGCAAACCAATATTGTGCGTGTGGATGGGCACCGCGCAGTACTGATGCCGGCATTGAAGAACGGCAACATCTCGACCCTGTCGATCGTCGATGGCATTCGCGGCATGCTGCCACGCATTAGCGAAACCCTGCCTCCGGCACTCAAGACTTCTCTGCTCGGGGATGCTTCAACTGTGGTCAGAGAGTCGGTCGGCAGCGTGGCCCGCGAGGGCATCATAGCCGCCTTGCTCACTAGCGCCATGATCCTGCTGTTCCTCGGCAGCTGGCGTTCGACGCTGATCATCGCCGCCTCGATTCCGTTGGCGGTGCTGTCGGCGATCGCCTTGCTGGCGGTCAGCGGGCAGACCCTCAACGTGATGACCCTCGGCGGCCTGGCGCTGGCCGTGGGTATCCTGGTCGACGACGCGACGGTGACCATCGAAAACATCAACTGGCACCTCGAACAAGGCAAGACGGTCAGGCAGGCGATCCTCGATGGCGCCAAACAGATCGTCGGCCCTGCGTTCGTGGCACTGTTGTGCATCTGCGTTGTATTTGTTCCGATGTTCATGCTCCAGGGCATCGCCGGATACCTGTTCCGGCCCATGGCATTGGCAGTGATGTTCGCCATGGGGAGCTCTTTTATTCTGTCGCGCACTTTGGTGCCGACCCTGGCCATGTTCCTGCTCAAGCCGCACCTGGTGGAGCAGGGCGAGGGGCGGCACCCGGAGGACGCGTACCTCAACCACCATGAAGGCGACAAGTCGGCCAACCCGCTGGTGCGCCTGCAGGCCGGTTTCGAGGCGGGCTTCTCGCGCCTGCGTGATGGCTACCAGGGCCTGCTGGAACTGGCCCTGGCCAACCGCAAGCGATTCCTGCTGGGCTTTCTCGCCTGCGTGCTGGCCAGCTTCGCGCTGCTGCCTACGTTGGGTGAGGACTTCTTCCCCGAGACCGACGCCGGCGCCATGGCCCTGCATGTGCGCCTCCCGCTGGGCACGCGCATCGAGGAAAGCGCGGCGGCCTTCGACCGTATCGAAAGCCGTATCCGCGAGGTGCTGCCGGCCGGTGAAGTGAACTCGATCATCGACAACATCGGCCTGCCCATCAGCGGCATCGACATGGCCTACAACACCAGCGGCACGGTCGGCCCGCAGGATGGCGACATCCAGGTCTCGCTCAAACCCGGCCACGGCCCGACCGCCGATTACGTGAAGCGCCTGCGCGAGGTACTGCCGGACACCTTTCCCGGCACCACCTTCGCCTTCCTGCCCGCGGACATCAGCAGCCAGATCCTCAACTTCGGCTCGCCGGCACCGCTGGACGTGAAGGTCTCCGGGCCGAACGACACAGCCAACCGTGCCTACGCCGCGGAACTCATGCGCCGCCTGCAGCACATTCCCGGCATCGCCGACCTTCGCCTGCAGCAGTCGGAAAGCTACCCGTCGTTGCAGGTCAACGTCGACCGCAAGCGCGCTGCCGAGCTGGGCATCACCGAACGTGACGTCACCAGCAGCCTCGGCGCCTCGCTGGCCGGCACCTCGCAGACCGCGCCGACCTACTGGCTGAACCCTGCCAACGGCGTGTCCTATTCGGTGGTCGGCTCGACTCCGCAGTACCGCATGAGCAGTATCGCCCAGCTGGAGGCGCTGCCTATCACCGGCAGCAACGGCCACACCGCCGTCCTCGGCGGCATCGCCAGCCTGGCGCGCACCGACACCGCCGACGTGGTCAGCCACTACAACATCACCCCGACCCTGGACCTGTACGCCAACGTCCAGGGCCGTGACCTGGGCGGCATCGCGGCAGACATCCAGCACGTCATCGACGACACTGCGCAGTTACGCCCGAAAGGCGCGACCGTCAGCCTGCACGGCCAGATCACCGCGTTGCACGAAGCCTTTCACGGCCTGGGCCTCGGCCTGCTGGGCGCGGTGGTGCTGATCTACCTGCTGATCGTGGTCAACTTCCAGTCCTGGGTCGACCCGTTCGTGATCATCACCGCGCTGCCCGCCGCGCTGGCCGGCATCGTCTGGATGCTGTTCATCACCGGCACCACGCTGTCGGTGCCGGCGCTCACCGGGGCGATCCTTTGCATGGGCGTGGCCACCGCCAACTCGGTGCTGGTGGTCAGTTTCTGCCGCGAGCGCCTGGCCGAGCATGGCGATGCCATGAAGGCTGCCATGGAGGCCGGTTTCACCCGCTTCCGGCCGGTGCTGATGACGGCCCTGGCGATGATCATCGGCATGCTGCCGCTGGCCCTGTCGCAGGAGCAGAACGCACCCCTGGGCCGCGCGGTAATCGGCGGCCTGATCGTCGCCACCTGCGCCACCTTGTTGTTCGTCCCCGTCGTGTTCAGCCTGGCCCACCGCCGCTCAACCCCTCACGCTGTCGTTGGAGAAAACCTGCATGCCTAGTCGCTCCCTAGCTGATCGTCGGCGCCTGAAGCTCATGGGAGGCGCCGGCCTGGGCTTGGCGGCCCTGGTCGTCGTGCTGGGGGTGTATGCCCGTCAGCACCAGGCTGCTGCAGTGCAGGCCTGGACCGAAAGCCGGACGACACCGGCCGTGGTGACCTTCACCCCATCCATGAATGCTGCCGGCGAAACCCTGAGCCTGCCCGCGCACTTGCAGGCCTGGAACATGGCGCGGGTCAATGCCCGAGTCAGCGGTTACCTGAAAAGCTGGCAGGTGGACATCGGCACCGCGGTCAAGGCCGGTCAGCCGCTAGCGGAAATCGACAGCCCCGAACTCGACCAGCAACTGGCTCAGGCAAAAGCGCAACTGGCGCAGCACCAGGCCAGTGCCTCGCTGGCACAGAGCACTGCCGAACGCTGGAAGCACCTGTTCGACAGTCATTCGGTGTCGCGCCAAGAGGTAGACGAGAAGGTCGCTGCCGCCGCCGTGGCAAATGCCGATGCGGAAGCAGCGCACGCCGAATATGCGCGCCTCAAGGACCTGGCCGCCTACAAGACCATCCGCGCCCCGTTCACCGGCACCATCACCGCCCGCAACGCGCAGATCGGCCAGCTGATCAAGGCCGACAGCGATAACGCCACTTCGCTGTTCGACATTGCCGACACCCGCCGCCTGCGTTTGTACGTACCGGTACCGCAGAACTACGCCAGCCAAATCTTGCCAGGCATGCAGGTGCATCTCTCGGTACCGGAGCGCCCCGGTCAAACCTACTCAGCCGCGTTGCTCGGGACCTCTACGGCGGTCGATCAAAGCTCTGGCACGCTGCTAGCGCAGTACGCGGTTGAGAACACCAATGGCGCCTTGCTGCCGGGTGACTATGCCAATGCCAACATCACTTTGCGCAATGATGCCCAGGCCGTGAGTATTCCCGCCAGCGCCCTTATTTTCAGGGCCCAAGGGCCGCAGGTAGCGGTACTTGACGCCCAGAGTAGGGCGCATCTTCGAAGTATCCATATCGCTCAGGACCTGGGAAGCAAGCTGATCGTTGATCGTGGGCTGAGCTTGAAAGACGAGGTGGTAGATAATCCGCCAGATGCTCTTCGGGACAATGATGCGGTGCACAGCGTGACCTCGGGAGGTGCACATGAGCCCTCTGTTTAAGTGTTCCGGCTTTCTGCTGATCCTGGCCTTGCAGGGCTGTTCGCTGGCCCCTCATTACCAGGTGCCTCAGGCTGAATTGCCAGCTCATTATGGCGAGCGTGTAGGTGCCTGGCAGATGGTGGGCACAGAACAGAAATTGCCCGCGCAGTGGTGGACGTTATTCGAAGACAAGCGGTTGAATGAGCTCCAGGTGCAACTTGAAGCGTCGAATCCAGACCTCGCCGCTGCAGTGGCGCACTACGATGCGGCCGCAGCTTACGCGCAAGGCTTGCATGGCGGCCTTTGGCCGCAAGCGAGCGCGAGTATCGCCCCGCTACGACAGCGGCAGTCGGACCGTCGGCCGTTGCGTGGTGATACCCAGCCATCAATCTACAACAGTGATACCGCTGGGCTGAGCTTGAACTTCGACCTCGATCTCTGGGGGAAGCTTCGGAACCAGGTAGCCGCAGGTGACGCTCAAGCCCAGGCTTCTGAGGATGACTTGGCTGCGGCGCGATTGAGCCTGCAGAAGCAACTGGCTGTGCTGTATGTTCGATTGCGTGGCTTGGATGTACAGCGTCATCTACTGGGTGATGCGCTGGCACATCGGACTCAGTTGCTCACGCTCATCCAAGATAGGTTCCAAGGAAATATAGCGAGCGAGTTGGATCTCGACCGAGCAACGGCGCGGCTGGCAGAGGCGAACGCGCAGGTGGATGAGGTCGTAGCCCAGCGCCGCCTGGCGGAACATGCGATAGCAGAGCTCGTGGGTAAATTGCCCAGCGAGTTCTCGCTTGCTGATGATCAGGCGCTCTTGGAGCCACCCCAGATACCGCACGATCTGCCGAGCAAGCTGCTGCAGAGTCGACCCGATATCGCAGCCGCCGAGCGACGTGTATATGCGGCCAACGCCAACATCGGTGTTGCCCGAGCGGCGTGGTATCCAGACTTCAGTCTAACGGGACTTGTCGGCGGACAAACCCAGGGGGCTGGAAGCTTGTTGGCTTCGGCTAACCGCTTCTGGGCGGTAGGCCCTGTACTGCAGTTGCCCATTTTTGATGGGGGAAAACGATACGCTGATGAGCAAAAAGCCTTGGCTGAGTTCGAGGAGGCTGCAGCGTCCTACCATGGCAAGGTGCTTCATGCTGTGCGGGAGGTTGAAGATAACCTGGCTCAGATCAGCGACCTTGCTCAACAGGCCAGGGACGTGAAAACCGCCGCAAGTGCCGCCGCAGCAGCAGAAAGCATTGCCATGGATAGCTACAAGCAGGGAGCAGTAAGCTTGCTCGACGTTATCACTGCCCAGCTGGATGCACTGCAGACGAAGCAGGATCTTCAACGGCTTCAGACTAAGCAGGTAGAAGCATGCATTGGCTTGATGGTATCGCTTGGCGGCGGGTGGGCTCAGCAGCCAAGCTGATGCGTAGTAAGTTCATTTGCAACATTGTCAGCGGGAGGGGGATCCACAATCTTTTTTCAGCCGTGGTACTGAACGAACTGGCCAGAAACCGTAATGCAGCGTACCGAAGCTTGATTGGCGAGGAGCCGGACGCTCTTGTGTACTTCCCGCCCTCAGAGCGTAGTTGCTGTTTGTGCCATCAATGCACGCAGCCAGCGATGACCTGCATCGCGTTGCGTTCTCTCGTGCCAAGCCAGCAGTTTGCTGAAGCCTGGGATGTCAACGGGTGGATCTACGATCGCGAGCCCAGTCTGCCGAATTGCCAGGCGGTGAGGGACAACAGCGATCAGATCGCTTACCGACAGGATTTCTGGCAGAACCAAAAAGCTCGTGATCGACACCGTGACTCGCCTCGCCCTGCCAATTCTTCGTAAGGCCTCATCGGTCACCCCGCAGAATCCTCCGCCTGATGGGGAAACCAGAACATGGTCCAGTGCGCAGAATCGATCCAGAGAGAGCGTGCTCGATTTGGCATCGGGATGATCGGCGCGCATAACGCATACATAGCGCTCGTTGAAAAGAAACTGGGTGTGAAGTCCCGGCACTGCCGCATCGGTGTCGACGAGCGCTATATCAACATCGCCTCGATCCATCTGTACGTGAAGCAATTGGTCATCGATCGGTAAAATCGAAATTTTGATATTTGGCGCTTGCTGACGAAGGGCGCTCAAGAACGGGACTACGATTGCCCGCAATGCGTAATCGGTCGAGGCTACTTTGATGATCATCTCAGCGGTCTGAGGATCGAATGAATCAGGTTGCAGCATGCCTTCGACATCCGCTAGCAACTGCTTAACAGGTCGAGCAAGCGCTTCAGCCCGAATGGTCGGCACGATACCTCGTTGAGCTCGGACGAAGAGGGGGTCATCGAAGCTTTCGCGCAGCCTGTTGAGCATGCCAGTGACGGCCGGCTGCGTGAGGGAGAGGCGCTCAGCTGCTCGCGTCACGCTACGTTCATCCAGAAGAGCATCCAATGCCCTGAGCAGATTGAGGTCCAGTTTCCTGATATCAGCAGCCATGATGGATTGAATAATTTTTCACGATTGGAGTTATCTCAAGCTAGCATTCATGCTGGTGTAAATCCATGGCATCCAGGAGTACGCATCATGAATGAAATCATCTGGCCTGAAGGTTATCTGCCTGGCTTGACAGAAAACTTCGCCTCCAATGAGATGATTGTCACAGGTCTGTCAGCTGAGGAAATCTGGCCGCTACTCAGCCAGGCTGCCAAGTGGCCGTCCTACTACAGCAACTCAGCGAATGTGGTTTTCCATGACCATGGCGGACCCGATTTGAAGGAGGGTATGCGCTTCTACTTCGAGACGTTCGGTTTTCCCGTCGAAGCCCAGTGCAATGAGTACCTGCCTCCTTCGGCTACCAATCCTGGGCGCATCGCATGGCACGGATGGGCAGGTGAGGGCGACACACGGCTTGATGTGCATCACGCTTGGCTGGTTGAGAACCTGCCGCATGGCCGAGTCCGCATCCTCACGCAGGAGACGCAAAAGGGAAAACCTGCAATAGAGTTGGCCAACGCCGAGCCCAATCCTATGATCAACGGCCATCAAGATTGGCTGAAGGGGTTGATTAAAGCGGCGCGAGAGGCCAAGCAGGCCTCTCTCGGTGATGAGTCGGCTTGACGTTCAATCGTCTGCTCGACGCCTTCTGAAATTCACTGTGACTGAAGAATGGTTTCAGGATCGTGAAGGTACTATCAGTCGGTCGAGCTCTTCAAAGATTCGTTCAACGCCTTCAGCGATCACTTTTGCCCGTTCAGTTGCCACCACTCCGCCCGCACTCTGCACCAACAGGGGATCACACAAAGCTAGCCTTAGCCTGGTCAACATTGCATCCATGACAGCTGGCGGTACTCCGATCTGCATAGCTGCCGCTTCAACGTCTTGTTCTCCCAGGAGGGCCCGCAATGCACGGAGCAGGTTCAAGTCAAAATTGCGCATGTGTCATCCCTTCTCATCAAGCTGCAGATCATCAAGCTCAATGGTCAATCCGTGCGGAATTTCTTCACCATGGAATGCAGCTCCACTGCTAGCTCTGCTAGAGATTGTGAGGCTGCGGTGACCTGCTTCGCTCCCTCGGAGGTTTGAACAGAGACATTACGTATGGTCAGAATATTCTGGTCTACCGCACGTGCAACACGAGCCTGCTCTTCGGTTGCAGTGGTGATCTGAAGGTTCTGGCGGCTGATCTCACTGCTGTTTTCGACGATGCTTTCCAGTGCAGCATTTGCCTGCTCTGCTTTGAGCAGTACCTCTTGGGAGCGGGCGTTGCTGAGCTGCATGGATTTGACCGCCTTCTCGGTGCCCAATTGGATACTCCCTATCATCTCCTCGATTTCTCTCGTTGATTGTGATGTGCGGTGTGCGAGCGCACGAACTTCGTCAGCGACAACTGCAAAGCCCCTACCAGCATCACCCGCTCTGGCAGCCTCGATAGCAGCGTTGAGCGCTAGAAGATTGGTTTGCTCGGCAATTGTCCTGATGACCTCTAGTACCTTTCCAATGCCCTGCGCCTGATCAGCAAGCCCTTCCACCTCTTGGACACTAGACAGTACCTCATTCGCCAGGTTGCCAAGTGAGGCCAACGTTTCTTCCATTGAACGTTGCCCATTGACCGCATTTTGTTGCGAGGTTTGGGTGAGCTCCAAGGTGAAGGCCGCGTTACGTGCAACCTGCTCGATGGCGACAGACATCTCGGTTACAGCGGTTGCAGCCTGTTCAATTTCCAGGTGCTGGCGATGAGTCTCGCGGCCGCCTTCTTCGGTGACCGCATTCAACTCTTCAGCCGCAGACGCCAGCTGGGTGGAAGTACCACCTATTTGCCTGAGGGTCGATAGCAGCACTCGCTGCATCGAGCTCAACGCTTCCAGAAGCCGAGTAGCTTCATCGTTACCTGATGGACTGATTGCATTGGTCAGATCACCTGAAGCCACGGTTTGAGCGCACTTGAGTGCTTCGTTTAGCGGCTGGATGATGCTGCGGGTCAGCAGCCATGCGATGACGATCGTCCCAAGCAGAACTAGCCCTATGACGGCTAATACTCCGATTTTGGCGTCTGCGTATGAGGCTGTAGACTTATCTGCTGCAGCTTTCGCCCCTTGATCAGCCTGGGTGATCAAAAGCTCAAAACTTTTGGTCATCTGGTCGTAGGCATCACGGATTGATGCCAGGTGGCTTCTTGCACCTGTTTTGTCGCCGGCTCGGGACACTTGCAGCAGTTCCTGATGCCTTGTGGCATATGCATCCAGGCTCTGGTTGAAGGCCTGGAGCTGCTCCCTCTCGCTGTCAGTACGCAACAGCTTGCTGTACTCGGCCATCTGCTCGCGGATTTGGGATAAACGCAATGTTGCCTTCGCTTCGTAGCCGTTCATTTCCTCGGAGGAGTTGGTGAGAATGTGCTGCATCGAACCCATGCGATAGCGGTTCAAGGAGGTGTTGGCAGCGGCGAGGGCTCGTACGCGTTGAAGCCAGTTGTCCTGGATCTCCAGCGCTTGTGTGCGAACCTCACTGATTTGCTGCAGAGCGAAGAACCCCAAGAAGAAACTGAGGGCTGTGATGCATGAAAAACCCAAGGTAGCGCGCAGCGCAATCCCGATCGATCTCGTGCTCATGGCGTCCTTTTCCTAATCGTGACGAACACCTCCCGATCACTCAAGCCTGGGCTTAGCGAAGTATCGGGAAGGTGATGGGACTTACGGGGTGATCAGTGATCGATCACGTCTTTGCGCAGCTTCACAGGATCTGGCTTGCGGGCGTGAGCTGTACGCATGCGGATGTTGAGTGCTTCAACAGCCAGGGAGAATGCCATTGCAAAGTAGACGTAACCCTTCGGCACGTGCACATCGAAAGCCTCTGCAATGAGGACGGTACCCACAACGACTAAGAAGGAGAGGGCAAGCATTTTCAAGCTGGGATGACGGTCAATGAAACCGCTGATGGCCCCGGCGCACGCCATCATGACCAACACCGCGACAACAATCGCTGCCACCATCACCGGCACGTTGGAAACCATGCCAACTGCGGTAATTACCGAGTCCAGAGAGAAAACGATGTCGATTATTGCAATCTGGATGATCGTCCCGATGAAGCCGCCGGCCAAGCTTTTAGGGTTGCTTTCAGATTCTTCTTCCCCTTCGAGACTTTGATACATCTCGGTGCTGCTTTTCCAGAGCAAGAACAGCCCGCCAAAGAATAGGATCAGATCGCGCCCGGAAAATCCTTGACCGGCGATTTCGAAAAGGTCGTTGGTCAGCCGCATGATCCACGTGATCGACAGCAAAAGCATGATTCGCGTGACCATCGCCAGTGCAAGGCCGAAGAAGCGCGTGCGTGCTTGCATATGGGGAGGCATTCGACCGACTAGAATGGCGATCATGATGATGTTATCGATGCCGAGGACGATCTCCAGAGCAGTCAACGTGAAAAAGGCGATCCAGATTTCTGGGTTCGTCAGCCATTCCATAATGCACATTCTCTCGGGTGTTTCAGGGCTTGGAAGGGCCGCATAGCGGCCGGTTTATTATTGTCAGGCCAGTGCATGAGCTGGATCTGTGGGCGGCGAATCAGCCTGTCAGCTCTCCACGCGCCACTCTTCATCCGGCCTCGATACCGAAGTGATGCCGATCATCCGTGCGCAGAGCAAGGCAGGAGGCTTCGATCGGGTACAAGCTGGAGTGATCGGAAGGTTTGGGTAAGCAAAGCTATACCGGCATTTCAGATGCCCCGCGGTGGGTGGGGCAGGCCTGCTAATCGTGTGATCCGCTCAAGCAGTCAATACAAAATCAGATTGCATTTTGTTTTTAGTAAAGTCAATATAATTTGGATGATTCAAGGATGGCTGGTGAATTGATCTATGACCGTGCTCTTATTATGCATTTCGTGCAATTTAGGCTGAGCTTTGCCTTGCTGCGCGTCCTGGCAGGGCTCATCCAGAGGCTGTCGTAAAGATCTGCACCGTAAATCGCTTGTCCTACTGGTATGTTCGGCCGTGTCACCGCGTCAAGATTTGCTCCTTTGTGTTTCCTCCTCTCCCGCGACAAGGGAATGCGTGACTGCATTCATTGGCCAAAAGCCTCCTTGATCGCGGTTTTTTTCGGTCCATCCAGAAACCTTGGTCGCACATGGACTTGGGCTCGAATGCAATTGTTGAATGCACGATAGGGGGGAAGGTCGCTAGCTCTCGTCTTCTCGCCCGGGATAACGCGTACTGTCTGATTTGAGCCACAACTTTAGGATGGGCTCGGCACAAGCCATGACGACCACCAGTCGCATGATTTGCATCGCTGTCACCATACCCGCACCCAGATGCAGAGCCTCTGCAGTGAGATACATTTCAGTGCTGCTTCCCGGCATCATGCCCAGCGCCACTGTCGGCTGGGCAAAATCAGAGATCGCGCCAAAAACCCAGGCGAACAAAAATGTGCCAGCGATCATGCTGAGGGTGAATATGAGGACCTTCAGGAGGTACAGAGGTGCTTCTCGGAAAAAACTTCGGTCGATGAAACTGCCAAGTGAGCAGCCAATCATCAGCTGCGCGAAGTGACTCATTTCCGCAGGGAGCGCCATGTGCAAATCGAAGCTGGCAGTTATCAAGCCGCAAAGTGTGAGCGGCCCGAACATCCATGGGTTTGCCCATCCCATCCGTTTCCAGGCCCAAGCTGCCACTACGCCTGCTGCGAGCATGGGGACTAGCCAGTGCCAGTCCGTCGGCAGGTGAGCTTGAACTGCATTCGGCGAAACGTCCGCCATGTAAAACATTGCCGCCGGAACGGTCAGGATAATGACGACCATTCGTACGCTGTGGGCGGCGGCGATCTGGCCCACATTCGCCCGGTAGCGAATGCCGATCTGGATCATTTCCGAAAAGTTCGCAGGCATGAAGGCTAGGTATGCAGTAGTTCGATCCATACCAAAACGGCTCATTAGCCCGATGCCTAGCAGCGCAAGGAGTAACGTCAAAAACGCGGCAATCAGCATGAGCGGGAAGTGCCCCACGATCTGCATCACCATACTTTCGGTCAAGTGCAGGCCGATAGAGGTAGCAATCAGCCACTGGCCGGTTTGGCGTCCATGAGGGACTTCAATCACCAGCCAGCCTGCACATCTCACGAGGATTACAGCCAGCATGGAGCCGATGATCCAGGGCAATGGCCAGTTGGCTAATTGAGCGAGGATCGCACCTGTGATGCCTACCAATGGCGTAGGCCACCATTTTTTCCAGGTCGTGAACATGCGCGAGTAACCCCTGATTTGAGCGTCAGTCTGCATTGTTGCGTTTATGTTATCGCAAAGGCAATATGTAATTGAAAGGGGTCGTGTGGGGCGCTTTCACGCAACGATCGCGCCCGGCTCCAGCTTGTGTTTATTCTTGCTTATCTTGAAATGTAGAATCCTCGGATGACCCTCGATCTCACCTCAAGTCAGCGCAAAGCGTTGCGAGAAATCATCAGCTACGTCAGGCGCGAACGCCTTGCGCCAGGTGCACATTTGCCTGAGTGGACGTTGGCCAAGCTCATCGGGACTTCACGCTCCCCAGTCAAGGTTGCCCTAGAATGTCTAGTAGATGCAGGGTTGATGCGCTTTGATCGCAATCGTGGCTATCGACTCGAAGGTGAGTTCGACCCGTTGCCTGTAACGCTCAAGGCGTACCTGCAAGAGGTAGATGACCCTCTTTACTTGAAGTTGGCGGAAGCGCGCTTCGATGGACTCGTACCTGACTCGGTTACCGAGGCTGATTTAACCCGTCTGCTGGATGCGTCTCGTGGAGAGGTGGCTAAGGTCCTCAACCGGGTACAGAGCGAGGGCTGGGTGGAGAAGGAAGTCGGCTATGGCTGGCGTTTCCTGCCGATGATCGACTCACTCGACGCGTATGATGATATGTACAGTCTGCGCCTTGCGATTGAGCCCGCGGGTATTTTGAGTCCGAAGTTCAGACCTGACTTGAGCCAGCTGCAGGCGTTAAGGCACGAGCAACAGGCGATTCTAGATGGTGGTTATGAGACCATCAGTGGCATCGAGCGTTTCGAGTCCAATGCCCGTTTCCATCAGACGATCGCTCAGTGGTCAGGTAACCTTTTCGCCCTCCAGACGATTCGTCGTCTCGATCAGCTGCGTCGACTTGCAGAGTACCGTCAGTCGCGCCAAGACCTCCCGCGTCAGGCATTGGCTCGCGAGCACCTGGACATCCTCAGCGCTATTGAAGTGGGTGATAACCTTCTGGCTGCCAGCTTGATGCGCCAACATATCGAGGCAGCGAGGCGGAAAAAAGCGATATCTGCTGTGTTTCAGCACCCGCTTAAGGCCGATTGAGCGCATACCCAATTTTTCTTTCGAACCGCCGCAAGGCGGTTTTTTTTCGCGAAGGGAAACGATTATTGCGTTTTCGCGTTGACATCTACAATTTTTACAGCCTACTCTGATTGCGCTTTAGGTAGAAAATAAGCAATCGGTTGAGGGCTTGGTGCTGTCGAGGTGGTGGATGTCACTCGGTGCACAGGTCTGAGAACCTGCCAACTGCAATGGGGACCCTGTTGAGCCGAGTCTCCAAATGCACAGCCTGTCGAGATAGAGCATGAATGCAAATCACCCGTTCAGCAGTCTTCGTACCTTTGAAACCCCGGATCGCCGCCAGCACGCTTTCCACAACCTGACGACCCTTGAAGAGGCGGGATTTCTGGGAATCAATCGCCTCCCAGTGGTGATTCGGATTTTGTTGGAGTCGGTGCTGCGCAATCGAGACGACAAGAAAATCTTGATGAGCCACGTCACGGAATTGGCGAGCTGGAAGCCCAATGCGCCGCGTGAGAAGGAAATCCCATTTGTTGTCGGTCGCGTCCTTCTGCAGGACTTCACCGGCATACCTCTGCTGACCGATTTGGCAGCCATGCGCAGCCAGGCTGCTGCACGTGGCGTTGACCCTAAAGCGATAGAGCCTCTCGTGCCCGTTCACATGGTGGTGGACCACTCAGTTCAGACAGAGCATTCCAACGTGCCAAATGCTCTACGCAAAAACATGGAAGTCGAATTTCATCGCAACCGTGAGCGATACGAGTTGATGAAGTGGGGCATGCAGGCGTTCGATACCTTCAAGGTGATACCGCCGGGGATCGGCATTTGCCACCAGATCAACCTGGAATATCTCGCCCAAGGCGTGATCGAGAAAGACGGACTGATCTACCCTGACACTTTGGTCGGCACCGACAGTCATACCACGATGATCAATGGGATCGGGGTACTTGGCTGGGGCGTTGGGGGAATCGAAGCAGAAGCCGGCATGCTCGGTCAGCCGGTGTATATGCTCATGCCTGATGTCGTAGGGGTTGAGTTGAAAGGTCAGCTACGCCCCGGCGTGACGGCCACAGATGCAGTTCTGCAGATCACGCAGATCCTTCGCGCTGCCAAGGTCGTCGGCAAGCTGGTGGAATTTTTCGGTAAAGGCGCCGCCTCCCTCACCGCCACTGACCGCGCCACTATCGCCAATATGGCGCCCGAGTATGGGGCAACTACCGGTTTCTTCCCTGTCGATGAGAAGACTCTCGACTACTACGCCCAGACCGGGCGTAGCGAAGAGCAAGTGGAGTTGATCCGCGCTTACTTCAAAGCACAGGGACTGTTCGGCTCGCCAGCCAGGGGTGCTATCGACTATTCCGAGGTAATCGAGATCGACCTCGAAAGTATCATCCCCTGCGTTTCGGGCCCTAAACGGCCACAGGATCGCGTCGAGCTTGGTGACCTTAGTCGACGCTTCGACGAAGTGATGCTCCAGGATGCGAAGAGCGGTGGTTATGCCAAGCACGCCGATCAACTCGAAAGACGCTTCCCGGTTGACGAGCATGGCTACGATATCGGGCATGGCGACGTACTGGTCGCTGCAATCACGTCCTGCACCAACACATCAAACCCGGAGCTACTGATTGCCGCTGGCCTTCTCGCGCGCAACGCGATCCGCCGCGGACTCAAAGTGAAACCTTGGGTTAAAACCCTGTTCACACCTGGCTCCCGTGTGGTCACAGCGTATCTGAGAGATGCCGGCCTCATTGAGCCCTTGAGTGAGCTCGGTTTCGATATTGCGGCCTACGGATGTGGTGCTTGCGTGGGCAATATCGGGCCGCTCGACCCGGCCCTGGAAAAAATTGTGGTGGGTCAGGACCTGGTATGCAGCGCCGTGCTTTCGGGCAATCGCAACTTCGAAGCGCGCATCCACGGTAACTTGCGCGCTAACTTCCTCGCCAGTCCACCGCTGGTGATTGCCTTTGCTTTAGCGGGTAGCAGCCGCTGCGATCTATCCACTGAACCTCTGGGGTACGATGCTGAAGGCCGCCCGGTCATGCTCAGCGACCTCTGGCCCAACAACGATGAGGTCAAAGCGCTTTCGATCAAGGCTGCGAACCCCAAACTCTACAATGAGTGGTACGCCGATTTGACCCGTGACCATGATCTGTGGAACAGCATCGCGGCCGCTACCGGTGATATCTATGATTGGCCAGCTTCCACTTATGCGGCTGAGCCCGATTTTTTCGACACGCGGGACGTCGGCAAGCCGATCCGAAATGCTCGGGCTTTGGCAATTCTGGGCGATTCCATCACGACTGACCATATCAGCCCTGCAGGCAGTATCGCCAAAGATTCAAGCGCCGGCCGTTGGCTCGCGGAGCAGGGCGTCGACATTCAGGACTTCAATACTTATGGAGCCCGCCGCGGGCATCATGAAGTGATGGTGCGTGGCACCTTCGCCAACGTGCGGCTAAAGAATCTGATGTTGCCGGCCAAACTAAACGGTGCAGCGGATGAGGGGCCTTTCACTCTGCTGCAACCCTGCGGCACACGTACCGACCTGTTCGAGGCATCTCGGATGTACTTCAACGAGGGTGTTCCGGCAGTAATCTTTGCCGGCGATGAATACGGTACTGGATCGAGCCGTGATTGGGCGGCCAAGGGTACCCGTCTGCTTGGGGTTCGGGCCGTGATCGCCAAGAGCTTCGAGCGTATTCACCGCAACAATCTTGCAGGCTTAGGCGTGTTGCCGCTCCAGTTCCAGCCGGGTGAGGATGCGCGCAGCCTGGGCTTGGACGGCACAGAATCTTTCGATTTTCTAGGAGTCGATGGCGGTGTAGAGCCTGGTCAAAACGTGATTATGCGTATCACCCGCCGGAATGGATCGGTTCTGAATGTGACATTGCGGGCGCGTATTGATACTGCGATTGAGGCGGTTTATTTCCAAAGTGGCGGCATTCTGCCTTTTGTGCTTGAGCAGTTGATTGAGCAAGCGCAAGAAAGGCAGCAGTCAGATTCAGTAACCCTGGTCGTGTGAAAGTGCATCTGTAGTAGTACCCGGCGGGCCGGCAGGCTTACCTCAAGAGTGCTGTTTAGTACGTCCGTCTCAATATGAAATATATTGTTACAGATAGCTGTGATTTCATTGAGTTTCGGTCCTGCCTCAGAGCAAGCTGAGGCATTCATGATTGTTCTCCAACGGAGAACGGACCTTTGCGCAAAGCTCAATTCTCAATTGCCGTGTAGTCGGTAATATGAGGTGCTATTGACTATTTAATTAGTAGATGGTCGAGTATTTTCACGTTGTTGCTCGAATAAAAATAATTATTTGTAATAAGAGAGAACGATATGAAAAAGCGGATTGCGTTTGTCACTGGCGGCATGGGCGGTATCGGTACGGCGATATGCCAGCGCCTGTTCTCGGATGGGTTTTTGGTAGTTGCGGGGTGCGGTCCCGATTCGGCTATACGTGCCGAGTGGCTGGAGCAACAACAGGGTCTTGGCTTTGAATTTGTCGCTTCCGAAGGCAATGTTGCCGATTGGGCATCTACGGTTGAAGCGTTCGCCAAAGTGAAGCGTGATGTCGGGCAGGTTGACGTGCTGGTCAATAACGCAGGAACAGCGTGCAATGTGCGCTTTAGCGATATGGGACCCTCGGATTGGAGGACAGTAATAGACACCAATTTGAACTCGCTGTTTAACGTCACTAAGCAGGTAGTCGACGGTATGACGTCCCAGGGCTGGGGGCGCATTATCAATATTTCATCAGTCAATGCACAGTTAGGCCATGTAGGCCAAGTGAACTACGCAACAGCTAAGTCATCCATTAGAGGTTTTACCCGGGCCTTGGCTAGGGAAGTAGCTTCTCGTGGTGTGACAGTCAATACGGTATCGCCGGGTTATATTGGAACGCAGCGGCTCAAGGCTATTACACGAAGCGAGCTCATGGATCGCGTCATTCAAGATATCCCTGCCCGACGACTTGGCACCCCGGAAGAAATTGCTTCAATCTGCGCTTGGCTGGCTTCTGAAGAGTCAGCCTATGCGAATGGAGCGGATTTCTCTCTTAATGGCGGTTTGCATATGAGTTAAAAGCTTAGTTGAAAATACTGAATGTCGCAAAGCCTTTGAGCCAAGCGACAACCTTGAGGCGCGATGGCGCTATTGTACAAAAATAAAATCGATTTAAATCAAGGTGTCTCATATGCTTTCATTTCTCGGTTATGCCATGATCGCGACCTTTATGGCCTTGATCATGACCAAGCGCCTTTCGCCTTTGGTTGCGTTGACTACAGTTCCTATTGCGTTTGCATTGATGGGCGGGTTTGGCCCAGAGATGGGCGACATGATTATCGAGGGGCTGCGAAAGGTGGCCCCTACGGCAATCATGGTCATGTTTGCGATCATGTACTTTGGAGTGATGTTTGATACTGGTCTTTTTGATCCGATTATCAGGACGTTTCTGAAGCTTATCAAAGGCGATCCGCTGAAAGCGGTGGTGTATGCCACTTTGCTTGCGGGCCTTGTTTCACTCGACGGTGATGGCTCCACGACCTACATGATCACCGTGACTGCCATGTTGCCCTTATTCAAGCGTCTTCGCCTGGACCCGCTATGCCTGACCTGCATGGTTATCCTCGCAGCCAGTGTTACCAACTTGCTGCCTTGGAGTGGTCCACTGGCGCGGGCTGCCTCTTCGCTCCAAGTGGAAACTTCTGAACTATTCCTGCCGTTCGTTCCCGTGCTCATCATCAGCTTCCTCGGCGTCTTGGCCCTGGCCTATTTCGTAGGGCTGAGCGAGCGCAAGAGGCTGGGTACGCTTCGCTTGTCCGTAGGCGCTGCAGCAACGGTATTCGATGAAGATGCAAATGAAGGATGGACCCCTGCAATGTCCGAGGAAGATGCGGAACTGCGTCGACCTAAGATGTTTTGGCTTAATGCGATTCTCACACTAGGGCTGATGGCGGCTTTGGTGATGGAAGTTTTACCTGTTGCCGTGCTTTTCATGGTGGCCTTCTCCATTGCCCTGCTTATCAATTACCCACACATTCATGATCAGCGCAGGCGTATTTCGTCGCATGCTCCGACTGCCCTGAATCAGATCTCGATTTTCTTGGCGGCAGGTATTCTTGCGGGAATCTTATCGGGAACAGGTATGGTAGATGCAATGTCTACAAGCTTCCTGTCGCTGTTGCCGGAAACGTGGGGCCCATATATGGCGCCCATAACTGCACTGGCTAGCATTCCAGGCACGTTCTTCATGTCCAATGACGCGTTTTATTACGGCGTACTGCCTGTACTGGCCAAGGCGGCAGAGGTGTATGGCATCACGCATGCAGAGATCGGCCGGGCATCTTTGATCGGTCAGCCCGTTCACTTGCTGAGCCCCTTAGTCGCCTCTACATATTTGCTCTGCGGGTTGGCCGGAGTCGAGTTCAGCGATCATCAGAAGTTTACAATGAAATGGGCATTTGCATTGAGCTTCCTGATCATGGCGCTCTCGTTGATGTTCGGATTGTTTCCAATGAGTTCGACTTGATCGTGGGGAGGGTGGCTGGATGCCAGCCTTTAAAATTTAAATCATGGTGAATCGTATGAAAATAGCCTTTATTGGGCTGGGACAAATGGGCAAGCCGATGGCGGCTAATCTTCTTCGCTACCATTCCCAGTTGACAGTGATCTCTCGAAGCAATCGAGCGTACCCTGATTTAACCACCCGTGGAGCGACAATCGCTTCCAGTATGAACGACCTGAGTGCCAGCGATATTGTATTTCTCTCATTGCCAGACGACCGTGTGGTGTCGGAGGTATTGTTCGGTTCGAATGGATTGGCGAGCCGACTCAAGCCTGGAAGTCTTGTAGTTGATACAAGCACTATCAGTCCAGAGGCCGCATTGCGAGTGAATGATGAGCTTGCGGTGACGGGGATTAGGTTTCTAGATGCTCCCGTTTCCGGCATGGCAAAGCGCGCTCATGACGGTACGCTAACTATGATGTGTGGAGGTGATCGGGGAGCGTATGACGAAGTGCTGCCCTATTTGCATTCGATGGCAAGTAAAGCCTTCTACATGGGTGATGCTGGGATGGGTCAGCTTTCAAAGCTGATCAATCAGCTTCTGTACAATATAAATTGTGCAGCCCTGGCTGAAATTTTACCATTGGCTGTCAAGCTCGGTCTGGATAGCGAAAAAGTAGCCGAGATTGTGAACAGTGGTACTGGTAGAAGTCATGCGTCTGATTACTTCTTGGAGCGTATTCTTAAGGGTGACTTTTTCAGCGCCTATCCATTGCAAGACGCTTACAAAGATTTGGTAAATGCTTCTGCTATAACCTACAGGCATGGTCTTCCGACTCCGTTGCTATCGGCGGCCTCTGGGATCTATCAAGCCGCTTTGCTTCAGGGGTATGGCAATGAGGACAAAGGCGCCATGATCAAAGTTTATGAGCGGTCTCTTGGTGTGAGATTCCGAGCAGCTGCTAATGAAGCGTGAACTGAATTTTACCTAAAGCGCATGTTCTTGAGTTGTTGGAGTCGCGATGAATCTACCGTCAATTGATACCAATGCTACCGCATCCCTGCTTCTTGAGACGTGGCGCTCAAGAAATGTGCTGGCGGAATTGCCAGCCAGCATTCGGCCCGTTTCTCTATCGCAGGGTTATGACGCCCAGGACCAGCTGTTCAAAGCAGTTGGGAGTGGGCGTGGTGGATGGAAGCTAGGGGTGGGCAGCCGTGCGGCGATGGACACGGCAGGGTTGTCTCGTCCATTGATCGGTCAATTAGACCGGGTTCGCTGCCATGAGAGTGGTGTGCACTTGGCTTGGCCCGGCCCCAGTCCTCTGACCATTGAGTGTGAGATTGCCTTCATAATTGATCGCGATCTGCCCCCGCTCCTTGGAAGAACTATCCAGGCAGAAGATATCCGCAGTACCTTGCTGACCTTCGAAATCGTCCGATCACGCTTCATTAATCGCAAGACAGTGGGATGGCCAAGCTTCGTGGCTGATAATGTTGGATTCGAGGCCTTGGTCTTGGGCCCTTTGGCATGTTCAGGGTTTAGCCAGCAGATCCTGGATAAGCTTGTCGAGACAACGGTGGTGTCGGTTGACTGCGTTGAGAGGTCTAGAGCATTGCGGGGGGATTTGGCAACCGATCCGGTCATGGCGCTTCAATCCCTTTATGCGCATGCAGCCGAGCGGGGGATCACGATACGTGCGGGTGAAGTCATTTCAACAGGGGCGCTGTGCGAGCCTTTCGATCTCTTGGAGAAGGGGCATGTGATTGAGGCGCGCTATCTGGACCGAGAGCTATCGTTTTCACTCTAGCCTCACTGTGCGTAGGGCTGTTCGTTTGGTGTGCCAAGGCTCGGGTCCACCCCCCTTAGTCTGCAGTAAGCATTTGGAGAAGCAATGCGCTACGACCTGACCAGCCTCGATGTATTTATCGCGGTGGCTGAAACATTGAATCTCACGCATGCCGCAAGCCTTCGGCACCTTGCTGTCTCGGCAGTGAGCAAGCGAATCAGTGAATTGGAGGAGCTCGCGGGTGCGCCCCTTCTAATACGCCGGGCGCGTGGTGTTGAGTTGACGCCTGCCGGCCAGTCATTGCTATTTTACGCCCGGCAAGTTCGACAGACCTTGCAAAACCTTGATGCGGAGCTCGGCGAGTTCTCTGAAGGGGTGAAGGGGCATATCCGTATACACGCAATTACCTCGGCGCTGTCTCAATTCCTGCCAGCTGACGTCACGGAGTTTGCAGCTCAGTATCCGTTGATTCGGTTCGATATTCAGGAACGGGTTGGGGCCGAAGTCATCAGCGCAGTGGCAGAAGGGCGCGCCGACCTGGGGGTTATTGCCTCACAGACGGCTGCCAGAGGTTTGCAGACAATCCCTTATCGCTCGGATGAATTGGTCCTGGTGGCGCCCTTGGATCACCAGTTAGCTGATGCCGCCAGTGTGCGATTCGCTCAGGTACTGGAACACGAGATGGTCGGACCTCATCAGGAAAGCTCAGTGTATGGCTTACTGACTCGGGAGGCTGAAGCGCTCGAAATGCCTCTGAAGCTCAGAATCCGCATCAGTAGTTTTGATTGCATCTGTCGCATGGTTTCGGCCGGCATGGGCATAGCTGTCTTACCGCGATCAGTGGTAAAGCCTTACCAGCGCAGTCTCAAGCTCAAGATTGTGCGTCTCGATGAAGACTGGTCCGCTCGACAACTGCTTTTGGTATTGCAAAGCTACGATACAGCGGCGCCGACTTTGCGCAGTTTTATCGACAAGATACGGGCGCCTGCAGGGTAGTCGTTGCTGCAATCTCGACCAGACCATTCCCTATCTCATTCTTGATCCCTCAAAGCGAGCGTTCTCTCTTGGAGAACGCTGCCATGGCGATTTATCAATTTTCAACCTGGGGCGCTGGACCTAGCATTGGTCCATCACCAGTGTCGCTTGCCTGAGCTGACGCTGTCACAACGATAAGACGCAGAGCGATTCGAGCATGACCCAGACTGCCCGCGACCTGATGAGCACCCTTGAGATCGACCGGACGCAATTCGCCTACATCGATCTTAAAAAGCTGCTGAGCACCAGCCAACTGCAGCGCCTGCCTTACTCCATTCGTATTCTCTTGGAGAATGTGGCCCGTTGCTCTCCCGAAGCTCTGGAGTCAGTCCTGGCTAGGGCAATCGGCGATGGCCCGGACTGCGAAGTGCCATTCCAGCCCAACCGCCTCATGTTCCACGACACCACGTGTTTGCCGGCCCTGGCCGACTTTGCGGGCATGCGCGATGTAGTAGCCGAACTCGGCGGTGATCCAAGCGCGATGAACCCGCTGATCCCTGCGGTGCTGACCATTGACCACTCGGTGATCGTCGAAAGCTATGCCGATGCCGATGCGGTCGAGCAGAACCTGGACATCGATTTTCGCCGCAATAGTGAGCGCTATCGTTTCATCAAATGGGCTCAGAAAAGCCTGGACAACTTTGGTGTAATCCCACCAGGTACCGGAATCATCCACCAGATGAACATGGAGGCTCTGGCCAAGGTTGTCTGGGAAAGTCGCACTGATGATGGCCGGCGCTTGCTGCATCCGGACGACATGGTCGCTACCGACAGTCACACACCTATGATCAATGCTATCGGGGTGTTGGGCTGGGGTGTAGGCGGGCTGGAGGGGCAGGCTGCCATGGTCGGTGAGCCTGTACCGATCAGCTTCCCACAGGTCATCGGGATACGAGTGACAAACGCGCTACGTCCAGGTGTCACAGCAACTGACCTGTCTCTCCATGTCGCCGAGATTCTGCGCAAGCGTTCGGTCGTTGGAAAATTCGTCGAATTCACCGGCCCAGGCCTCTCTACGCTTGGCTGGGCTGCTCGCGGCACCGTGTCAAATATGGCCCCCGAATATGGCGCAACGGTCGTTTTCTTCCCGTTCGACGATCAGACTCATAGCTACATGCAGCTTAGCGGTCGATCATCGGAACTGTGCCTGCAAGCCGCCACCTACATGCACGCGCAAGACCTGTATCGAAGCAATGAGCTTCCGGAGCCGTCGTTTGACGAGCTCATCGATCTGGATCTGGCCAGTATCGAGCCGAGCGTTGCTGGTCCTTACCAGCCGCATCAGCGGCAAGCATTGTCGAAATCAGGTAGCTCCTTCCGCGATGAGGTTTTGGGTGGTGGTAACCTGATCGCCGGGCCTTCTGTCGAACAATATTTCGAGCCGTCGTTCGGCGAGCCCATCACGCACGGTGCTGTAGTCATCTCCGCGATCACCAGTTGCACAAATACAGCCAATCCAGCACAAATGATCCAAGCTGGCTTGCTGGCTCGCAATGCACGCCGTCTGGGGTTGAATCGTAAACCGTGGGTCAAGACATCCCTGTCCCCAGGCTCGCAAGTTGTTTCTGACTACCTCGCTGAGGCCGGTCTGCTTGAAGACTTCTCAGCACTTGGCTTCGACTTGGCGGGCTTTGGGTGTATGACCTGCATCGGCAACTCCGGCAAGCTTGAAGAGCATGTGGAGGTCTTTGCCGATCAGGGTTTGAAGGGCGTGGTAGTGCTGTCCGGTAACCGCAACTTTGAAGGGCGAGTTAACCCCAAAGTGCCAGCAGGTTATCTTGCCTCTCCAGCCCTATGCGTTGCTTTTGCCATTGCCGGTACCATTGAGGTCGACCTCACAAGTGAACCGCTGGGTCAGGACGGGAAAGGGAATCCGGTGTTCCTGCACGACCTGTTGCCTAGCGACGAGGAAGTTGCGGCGCTGGCCGCTCAGGTAGTCAAACCGGAGTTCTTCCAGCAGCGCTTGGCCACCGTCTGGGATGGCACCCATCATTGGCAAGCACTGTCTGCCGAAGGCAGCGTCCAGTTCCCTTGGGATCCGCGGTCAACCTACCTGCGCCGTCCCCAATACCTGGCCGATATTCAGGCTGAACCCAAGACCAGCCTGGCCATCAAGGGTGCTCGGCCACTGATGGTCCTTGGCGATAACGTCACCACAGACCACATTTCACCGGCGGGCGCCATTCCAGCCAGTAGCCTTGCTGGACACTGGCTCTTGGAGCGCGGAGAGGATGCTCAGGATCTCAATCAGTACTCTACCCGACGCAGCAACCACGAGGTCATGCTGCGCGGGGCCTTCACTAATAAAACAGTGAAGAATCAGCTCCTTGGAGAGTCTCAGCCTGGATTAGGTGGCTGGGCGTGGAATGTGGATCACAGCGAGTGCCTGCCGTTGTACGAAGCCGCTCAGACCTATGCCGGCACTCCGATGATCATGTTCGCTGGCATTAACTATGGCGCGGGCTCCAGTCGCGACTGGGCCGCCAAGGCCCAGGCGCTGTTGGGAGTGAAAGCGGTAGTGGCGCGCAGCATCGAACGTATTCACCGCAGCAACCTCATCGGTATGGGAGTGATACCTCTGGTCTTCAAGCAAGGGCAGAGCGTTGCGGATTTGAAACTTGACGGTAGCGAGCACTTCGACTTTGTCGGCCTGGATGAGTTGGTGGTTGGTGAGAATCGAATAGGCCTTGAAGTCGTCCGAGTCGATGGCGCACGCGATCAATTTGAGTTGATTGCTCGATTCGACTCCCTGCAGGAAATTCGCTATCTCACCAACGGCGGGGTGCTGCCCTACGTGATCCGTAAGGTAGTGAAGCGAACCCGCGGATAATTCGCACGGTACTCAAACCTTCAACTGCGGTGGCAGCGATGCCGCCGCAATGGGTACTGCTACCTCATCAAGGCATGTACCCGCTGGGAATTGCATCAGCAATCGGGAGAATGACCCAATGTACGCCTATGTAGGTTCGCGAACGACCCGCGAGCGTAATGCCCGGGGTGACGGCATCACCGTTTACCGGGTAGATCAGGACGCTGGCACTCTGGAGCAGATCCAGGTGCTGGATGATCTGGTCAATCCGTCGTTCCTCGCCCTCAATCGGGCAGGTGACCGGCTCTACACCGTACACGGTGATCGCAGCGAAGTCAGTGCCTTCATTGTCGATCGGAACGATGGGACGTTGAGCCTACTCAACACTCAAAGTTGTGAAGGCCGCAACCCCGTTCACCTGGCATTGGATCCTAGTGAGCGTTTCATGGTTGTTTCAAACCACGTCACCGGAACGCTGGCTGTTCTTGACGTGTTAGAAGACGGGCGTATTGGTGAAGTATGTCAACTGGTGCAACTCGAAGGTCCGGTTGGTCCACATCGTGTCGAGCAACCATTTGCCAAGCCTCACTTCAATCCTTTTGATGCATCTGGCAATTTCGTCCTGGTCCCGGATAAGGGCTTGGACCGGATCTTCAGTTTCCGTTTCGACAACGGCAAATTGTACCCAGCAGAAATCCCATTCGTAGTAACCCGTGAGGGAGCTGGCCCGCGGCATATCGCTCAGCACCCGAGCGCACCCTATGCATTCGCCATCAATGAATTGGATTCAACAGTCACCAGCTATCGCCTAGACAGCCAAACGGGTGGCCTTGAACCTCTGCAAGTGCTGTCGACATTACCTTCATCCTACACCGGCAATAGCCGTGCCTCGGAAATCGAAGTCGATCAAAGCGGCAGATTTGTTTATGCGTCCAACCGTGGTTTCGACAGCATCGCGGTGTATGCCTTCAACACCGAAACGGGTGTGTTGAACCTGGTCGAGGTGCAGCCAACTGCTGGAAAAACGCCACGTTTCTTCGCACTGACTCCCAATCAACGCTTCATCTTCGCCCTCAACGAAGACAGCGACAGCATCGTTGCCCTGTCAATCGATGCGCAGCACGGACGCTTGAGCAAGACGGGCTTTTCGGTTTCGACCGGCAGTCCGGTCTGCATGGTTTTTTCTGCCTGAACCGGCTGTTACAGATAACAATTAGAAAAGGCAGATCAAGGTCCGCCTTTCAGTGAGGTCGTCATGAACAACAACAAGACTGTCGATGAACAGGCCACTGTCCGTAAGGTCACCCTGCGCATCATTCCCTTCATGTTCCTGCTCTACATCGTGTCATACCTGGATCGCGCCAACATCGGCTATGCCGCGTTGGAGATGAACAAGGAGTTGGCCCTGACCAGCGAGGCGTTCGGCTTCATATCCGGAATATTCTTCATCGGCTACTTCCTCTTCGAAGTGCCTAGCAACGTCATGCTCAACAAGTACGGTGCGCGGGTCTGGATTGCCCGGATCCTGGTGACCTGGGGTGCGATTGCCGCCGCTACCGCCTTTGCCCAGACCGCCAACCAGCTGTACGTGCTGAGGTTCTTCCTAGGTGTGGCCGAAGCCGGCTTCTTCCCGGGCGTGATCGTCTACCTGACCTACTGGTTCCGCGCCAAGGAACTGGCAACCACCGTGGCGCTGTTCACCGCCGCGATTCCCGTCAGCTACATCATCGGTGCGCCACTTTCTACCTGGATCATGGACAACATCAAGTGGTTCGACTGGAGCGGCTGGCGCTGGATGCTGTTCCTTGAGGGCGTGCCGGCAGTCTTCCTCGGCATTGCTTGTTTCCTCTTCCTGACCGACAAGCCGGAGCAGGCCAAATGGCTGACCCAGCAGGAAAAGGATTGGCTGCTGGCCGAGCTTGAGCGCGATCGCCAGAGTCGCAAGAACGTCAAGCGTTTGGGCGTGTTGCAAACCATGGTCAACAAGAAGGTGCTGTACCTGGCCTTTATCTACTTCGTCTACCAGTGCGGCAGCCTGGGTGTTGGTTACTGGATGCCGCAGATCATCAAGGGCTTCTCCAGCGACCTGAGCCATACCCAGATCGGCCTGATTGCCATGGTGCCGTACATCGTTGCCACCGCAGCGATGATTATCTGGTCGCGCAGCTCCGACCGGCGCAACGAGCGCAAGATGCACTCGGCCATTCCGCTGGCGGTCGCAGCACTCGGCCTGATTGGTGCGGGCATGCTGCCAAGTGCGGTGGCCTCGATGGCCATGATCTGCGTCGCGCTGTCCGGCCTGTATAGCTTTAAGTCTCCCTTCTGGGCACTGCCGACGTTATTCCTCGACCGTGCTACCGCAGCGGTTTCGATTGCCGTGATCAACTCGATCGGCAACCTCGGCGGCTTCGTCGGGCCGTCGATGATCGGTGTGGTCAAGGGCAACAGCCAAAGCGCAGCCACGGGTTTGCTGTTCCTCAGCGCCTTGCTGGTCATCGCCTTCCTGATGACGGCATTGATGCGCGTCACTAACAAAGACCCAGATCAGCCAGTGGCCGCCTCCGCACATTGATCCTGAAAGGGGCCGCAACCTGGCCCCTTGCTGACCCGTTCCGTTTCCTTTGACTGCCCGGTGCTATGCCCCGGGCCGGGCAGGCTCATGCCAACCAGATGGAATCGCCAGATGCACAACAACAAGAACATCCTGCGTACCCTTGTCACCCTGTCTCCTTGCATGATCGCCAGCGTTGCCAGTGCCGAGGGCTTCGTCGAAGACAGCAAGCTCAACCTGCAGATGCAGAACTATTATCTAAACCGTGATTTTCGTGACGGTAGCGCGCAATCCAAGCGTGAAGAATGGGCCCAGGGTTTCCTGTTGGACTTTCGCTCCGGCTACACCCCAGGTACCGTCGGTTTCGGCCTTGATGCACTGGGCATGCTCGGAATCAAGCTCGATTCAAGCCCCGACCGCGCCGGCACCGGCCTGCTGCCGGTTCACGATGACGGCCGTGCGGCCGACGAATTCAGCCGCTTGGGCCTAACTGCCAAAGTCAAGGTATCGCAGAGCGAGCTCAAATACGGCACCTTGATCCCCAAGCTGCCAACCGTGCAGGCCAACACCGGACGCATCCTGCCGCAGACCTTTGAGGGGGGGCTGCTGACCAGTAACGAAATCGACGGCCTGACCTTTACCGGCGCGCGCTTCAACCGCATGACCGACCGCGACTCCACCGATGCGCAGAAGATCACCCTCAACAACAAGAACCGGCGCTTTGCTGGGGCCGTGGAGGGGGATGACTACTGGATCGGTGGTGCCGACTATGCGCTGAGCAAGGCACTGACCCTGAGCTACCAGTATGCCGAGCTGCAGGACGTCTACCGACAGAGTTTCTTCGGCGTCAATCACAGCTGGAGCATCGGCCCGGGCAAGCTGAAAAGCGACCTGCGCTACATGCTCAGCGACGATACGGGCACCGCCAAAGGTGGTGCTATCGACAGCGGTGCGTTGAGCGGCATGTTCACTTACAGCCTGGGTGGCCACGCCTTTGGTCTGGGGCTGCAGAAAATGAATGGCGATACGTCGATGCCGTTCCTCAACGGTACGGACCCCTACCTCACCAACTACATCCAGCTCAACGACTTCGCCGAGCCGGGCGAACGCTCTTGGCAGTTGCGTTACGACTACAACTTTGCCTCGGTCGGCATCCCCGGCCTAACCTTCATGACCCGCTACGTCAAAGGCGACCATGCCGATCCTGCCACCAGCAGCGAGGAAGGTCGCGAGTGGGAGCGCAACACCGATATCGCTTATGTATTCCAGTCGGGCGCATTGAAGAACGTGGGCATTCGCTGGCGTAATGCGGCGTATCGCTCCAATTTTGCCCGCGGCACCGATGAAAATCGCTTGATCGTGTCGTACACCTTACCCATCTGGTAAGGCCCATTTGCGGCCGAAGTTGCTACAGCAGGAAAAGCACGGTCCTGTATGAGCTTCTTCAGCTGCAAAGAGGTCCTCACAGACAATGGAGAACCGAATGTCTACCACAATCTCCCAGCAAGTCTTGGCCGAACTGGCCCCTAACGGCGTCCTCACTGCCGCTATCAATTTTGGTAATCCGGTTCTAGCTCAGCGCGGTCCCGACGGCGAGCCCCAGGGCGTATCGGTCGCACTGGCCAAGGCGCTGGCCGAAGAGCTCGGTGTAACCTTGAAGATGCGCACCTTCGATGCCGCCGGCAAAGTTTTCGCCGCGCTGGAGGAGGGGGCCTGGAACCTGGCCTTCTTGGCCATCGAACCGGTCCGCGAAGCGCAAATCTTCTTCAGTGAGCCCTACGTGCTGATCGAGGGTACTTACCTGGTGAAGCAGGATGCGCCGTTCGCCAGCGTCGATCAGTTGGACGCTGCAGGCCTTCGCCTGGCCGTCGGCAAAGGCGCGGCTTACGACCTGTACCTGAGTCGCACGCTAGAGCATGCCGAGCTGATTCGCGCCGAAACCTCGGCTGGCGCCGTCGACCTGTTTATCGACCAAGGCTTGGACGCGGCTGCCGGTGTTCGCCAGCCCCTGCAGAAAGTGGCGGACGGTGACGCTCGTTATCGGGTGCTGGATGGCGCCTTCACCGCCATTCGCCAGGCCATGGCGGTGCCCAGGGGCAATGATGCGGCGGCTGCCTATGTGCGCGAGTTCGTCGAACGCAGCCTGCGCAGTGGGTTTGTCCGAGGTGCGTTGCTTGCCTCCGGTCAGACCGATGTCAGCGCCCCACGCTGACTGAACCTAATCGCCTGCACAGCGGGCGATGTGATCTCCAATCCGAAGCAAAATCTGAGGTACGAAGCAAAATGGCCAAGGCCGCCGATGTCGTTGTGCAATGCCTGGAAAACGAAGGTGTCGAGTATGTGTTCGGCATTCCGGGTGAGGAAAACCTCGACCTGTTGGAATCCCTGCGCAAGTCGAAGATCAAGCTGGTACTGACCCGCCACGAGCAGTCCGCGGGCTTCATGGCGGCCACCTATGGCCGCCTGACCGGCAAGACCGGCGTCAGCCTGTCGACCCTCGGCCCTGGCGCGACCAACCTGGTGACCGCCAGTGCTTACGCCTACTTGGGCGGCATGCCGATGATGATGATCACCGGCCAGAAGCCGATCAAGAAGTCCAAGCAGGGCCGCTTTCAGATCATCGACGTGTGCGGCATGATGGACCCCATCACCAAGTACACCCACCAGTTCGCCTCGGCCGACAACATCCCGGCGCGCATGCGTGAAGCGTTCCGCCTGGCTGAAGAAGAAAAGCCTGGCGCCGTGCACCTGGAGCTGCCGGAAGACATCGCCGCCGAGCAGACCGATGCCCTGCCGGTCCCGCGCAGCCTACACCGCCGCCCGCTGGCCGAGCACAGGTCGATTGAAGCCGCCGTTGAAAAGCTGCAGAACGCACGCAGCCCGATCCTGGTGATCGGTGCCGGCGCCAACCGCAAGATGACCGCCAAGGTCCTCCAGCAACTGATCGACAAGACCGGCATCCCGTTCATCACCACCCAGATGGGTAAAGGTGTGGTCGACGAGCGCCACCCACGCTTCCTCGGCAACGCTGCGCTGTCGTCCGGTGACTTCGTTCACCGCGCTGTAGAAGCCGCCGACCTGATCATCAACATCGGCCACGATGTGATCGAGAAGCCGCCATTCTTCATGGTGCGTGGCGGCACCGAAGTGATCCACATCAGCTTCCGCTCCGCCGAAGTCGATGCCGTGTACTTCCCGCAGGTCGAAGTGATCGGCGACATCGCCAACGCCGTGTGGCAGATCAGCGAAGCGCTGAACGATACCGCGCACTGGGACTTCACCCGCCTCATGGCCATCCGTGAAGCGAACGAAGCCCAGATCGCCGAAGGCGCCAACGACGACCGCTTCCCGGTCTACCCGCAGCGCTTGGTCGCCGACATCCGCCGCGTGCTGCCATCCGAAGGCATCGTCGCCCTGGACAACGGCATCTACAAGATCTGGTTCGCCCGTAACTACAAGGCGCACAAGCCGAACACCGTGCTGCTGGACAACGCCCTGGCGACCATGGGTGCTGGCCTGCCATCGGCGATGGCTGCGCACCTGGTGTACCCGGACCGCCCGGTGATCTCGGTGTGCGGTGATGGTGGCTTCATGATGAACAGCCAGGAGCTGGAAACTGCGGTGCGCTTGGGCATGCACATTACCGTGGTGATCCTGCGCGACGACGGCTACGGCATGATCCGCTGGAAGCAGGCGAACATGGGTTTCACCGATTTCGGCCTGGACTACGGCAACCCGGACTTCGTCAAGTATGCCCAGGCCTATGGTGCCCAGGGCCACCGGGTGGTAAGCGCCGATGCGCTGCTGCCGCTGCTCGACCACTGCATTTCCAACCCGGGCGTGCATGTGATCGATTGCCCGGTGGACTACAGCGAGAATGATCGGATCCTGAATAGCGAGCTACGTGCGAGAGCGCTGGCAGTCTGAGCCTGGGAGTGTAAATAAATTAGCTGTCGACTTTGGATCGTCCTGAAGCCGGTACCGGTTGAAAGCATGGGCAAATGAGTCCAGAATCAAGGCTATCCCTGTTTCAGGGATGGCTGAAAACCCTTTGATTTCAAAGGCTCGCAGGCCCGATGCGAGTCTCGTTTCCCGCTACAGTTATAGATCTACAGAGTTCCATGGAAGTCTGTAAGTCGTTGAAAAAAAGGCCTTAGGGCCCTTTTTTCGTTCCAGCGGTAACCACCCAAAGCCGGTAGTGTCCGGGCATTTTGAGTCCAGGATTGAGCCCAGAGAGATCGGTGGGTCTTGTCGCCGCAGGTGCCTAGGTGCTCAGGATGTCAGGCGCGGTGCTGTGCAACGGCTGAAACGGTTTTGGCATGCATGCGCCGTTTGAACCAGATGGCCGACGCCGCAATCATCACGGGCACGGTCAGCAGGATAAAGATGTCGGTGATCGTCAGCCCCCACGTGGTGATGATCGCCCCAGACCCAGCCCCCAGAATTGCTCCTACTCGGCCGATCCCGAACACCCAGCTGACTCCTGTCGCACGGATCGGCGTTGGATAGTGAGCCGCGCCTAGTGCGAAACAACCTGCATTCGCGGACATCAGCACGTAGCCGAGGAAGAAGACCAGTGTACCGACCATGGCAAATGAGCTACTGAAAAGAGCAATCAGCAAGGTGAACACTGCGCAGCCAGCAAACATGATGCTCACGATCCGGTCCGGGTGAAACCGATCCATTTTCAGGCCAACCGTGAAGTTGCCTATGGCACCGCCGACTTGGAGGATGATTCCCAGCATCACAGCCTGGGAGTAAGACATGCCGGCAGCACTCGCCGTGAGGGGAAGCCAATTACTCAGGAAGTAGAGGTGGAAAAAGCCCATGAACATCGCGAGCCAGATAGTCAAGGTACCAAGGCGATAGTTCCGGTTCAATAAAGCTACCGGACCACGGATGGTTTCCTCGCTGACCACCTGTTCACTGTTTATGAACTTCGTCGAACTACTGGCGCTACCTGGCATCAGTTCGTTGGCTGCCGCTACTAGGCGTTCATGAGATTGTTGGCGTTGTAGACGGAATCGAAGTGACTCTGGAAGCCAGATGATGAGTGCCAAAACGAGCAGTAGGGGTAGTACGCCTCCAGTTGCGAACACGGCACGCCAGCTGTACAGCTGTATCAGATGTTCGCTGACCAAGCCACACAGAGCCCCACCCATACCGAATCCGCACCACGCCGAAGTTACCAGGAGTGAGCGCCGGCGAAGCGGAGCGCACTCAGCCAGCAGGGTGGTGATGTTTGGCATTGTCGCGCCTAATCCAACACCGGTGAGAAAGCGGGCTGCGGTGAGTGAGTGAAGACCACTCATGAATGCGCAAGTGAGACAAAAAATGCCTACCGCACACACGGCCGCGATGATGACCCAGCGTCTGCCGAATCGATCAGCCAAGGGACCAGCCAGAAGAGAGCCGATCGAGAGCCCCGCGATGCCGCTCATCATCAAAGGGCCCAGGTCACCCCGGCTAATCCCCCAGTCTTGAAGCAGAGCAGGGGCGATGAAGCCCATCATCATGGTGTCGAAGCCATCCAGCATCAGGATCAGGAGGCCGAGGATGATCACGGTCTTCTGTTGCCTTCCAATAGGACGGTTGTCCAGGAAGGTATGCACGTCTAGCACGTTATTATTCATCTTGTTGTACTCGTACGGCTTGTAAACGGGAAGTGGGGCTTTCGCCCCACTGCTATTTGGCCATGGCACGTAACTCGGCGGTGGCGATCTTATCGACTCGGCCTGAATCGGCGTCTACGACTGCCCGATAGTGTTCCCGCGCAAAGGCCGCGGTCATCTTGTGGTTCCAGACATCCTGCTCGATGTCCTCCAGCGGTCGATCGAGAGGGTTACCGAAACCGCCGCCGCCAGGTTGGGTGTGTGAAACCACGTCGTTCCGGGCAATGGTGATACCCACCTTGCTCGGCAGGAAACGAGTCTCGCTGCCGTGTTGTAATGCATTGACCGCCGGGCTTGCAGGTAGGCCACCTTGCAGGCCGTAGGGGCGGAATTTCATACGGTCGGCCCGCAGTTGCAGCAGGACGTCGTCAGCCAGCACACGGTAGCTGCGCAACACGCCCAGGCCGCCGCGGTAACGACCGGCGCCAAAACTGTCGGCCACCAGCTCATAGGCTTCAACACGCACCGGATGCTGTGCTTCCAGAGTTTCGACCGGGGTGTTCGAGAGGTTTTGCGAAGCGTTGGTGATTGCTTCCACACCATCGGCATGTGGTCGCGCGCCCCAAGCACCGCAGACCATGTCGACGATGATGTAGCCCTCGCCATTGTCTTTCTTGCCGGACAGGCACACGACGGTATTGCCGCCTTCACCTGCTGCCGGAATGCGATCGGGGACGACTTGCGCCAATGCGCCCAACATGGCGTCGAACACTCGATAGCCAGTGAGTGCGCGAGCAGCCACCGCAGCAGGTTCCAGTGGATTCAGAACGGTTCCTTCCGGCACATGCACATCGACGCAGCGGAACAGTCCTTCGTTGTTCGGTACGTCACCTTTGAGCGCGCAGCGCACACTCAGGTAAGTACAGGACTTGGTGTAGGACAGCGTCGAGTTGATCGCGGCGCGTACCTGTGGGGAACTGCCGGTGTAATCTACGCTGACCCGGTCCTCATGGACGGTGACTGCCACACGCACGGGAATGGGATCTTCCGACAGACCATCGTCATCGATGAAGTCCTCGAAGACGAAGGTGCCTTTAGGCCAATTACGGATTTCTTCTCGCGTTAGGCGCTCGGCGTAGTCGAGCAGTTCAGCGAAGTAGCGGCGACTGTCGTCACGGCCGTAGCGATCGAGCAGGCGCGTCAGTTCGCGACTGCCTACTTGGCAAGCGGCGTATTGCGCACGGAGGTCGCCCAGCACTCGGTCAGGCACGCGGACATTTTGCGCGATGATGCGCTCCATGATGTCGTTGATCTTTCCGGCTTCGTACAGCTTCACCACCGGAATGCGAAGACCTTCCTGGTAGATCTCGGTAGAGTCGCTGGCGTTGGAGCCTGGAACTCGCCCACCGACATCGGTGTGGTGGCAGATCACCACGCTGTAGCCTTCGATCTCGCCTTTGTAGAAGAAGGGAGCAAACATGAAGATATCTGGCAGATGCATGCCGCCCTGGTACGGGTCGTTGACGATCACTGCATCCCCAGGTTGCAGGCTATCGCCATAGCGAAGTTTGACCTGCGCCATTGCCTCGGGAATGGCACCCAGGTGGAGTGCGATGGTTTTGGCCTGAGCGATCATCTGCCCATGGCGGTCACAGATGGCCGCCGAGTAATCCATGACGTCCTTGACGATTTCCGAGCGAGCGGTGCGCAGCACGGTGTAGGCCACTTCATCGACGATCGAGTCCATGGCGTTCTTTACGACAGCAAAGGTGATTGGATCGATGGCCTGGCTCATGCGCGGATCTCCTGGATGTTGATGGTGATATTCCCGATGCTGTCTGCATGGGCGCTACAGCCTGGCGGCACAACGATGGTAGTGTCGTAAGACTCGATGATCAGAGGACCCTGTACCGGCTTCAAACCGATACTCGCTCTTGGCACCACTGGGGTGGATTGCATTGGGGCATCAGGATCGAAGCTGACCAGGCGCTCACCTTCGGACCCTTGCAAGGCTGTTGAGTCGACTTTGCAATCTGCGAACTCCAGTCGATGAGCGCTGCGGCCCCGAGCGCTGACGCGCAGGTTCACCAGCTCCAGCGGTTCGTCGCTCGCATATCCGAACGTTTGCAGATACTGGGCGTTGAAATCTTTGCCCAGTTGGTCGAGTACTTGCTGATCGATCTGGGCACTGCTCAGCGGGACTGTCAGTTCAGAGCTTTGTCCCAGGTAACGGACGTCTGCCGAGTAGACAACTTGAGCGGCGTCAGCTGCGTAGCCTTCACTCGCGAGTACGGTGAAGCCTTGGTCGCCGAGGGCAATCGCCTCAGTCGACAACGTACTCAAGTCGCATTGTGCGAACGGACGGAGGATGGCTTTCACGAAGTTGTGCTCAGCGTCAGCTGTGAGCATGCCGGCAGAGCAGAACACTCCTGCCATGATTGGCGCTACGACGCGGCGGATACCTAGCAAGCGAGCCACGGCAACTGCGTGAAGAGGGCCGCCGCCGCCGAATGCCATCATCGACATTTCACGGGGATCCAGGCCTCGTTCGACAGTTACGGCACGGATCGCGCGGGCCATGTTCACGTTTGCCAAATGGCGGATGCCATGGGCAGCCTTGAGCAGGTCGAGTTGCAGTGGTTGCCCGATGTATTGTTCGATGGCTTTGGCCGAGCGTTCTGGGAACACCGGCAGGCTACCGCCCGCCAGAGCGGTTGGGTTCAGATAGCCCAGTACCATGTTTGCATCGGTGACCGTCGGTTGATCGTTGCCCTTGTTATAGCAGGCCGGACCTGGATAGGCGCCCGCGGATTCAGGACCAACGCAGAGCAACCCGCCGGCATCAATCCATGCGATCGAGCCGCCACCCGCGCCGACCTCGGCGATATCGATCGCAGGGACCTTGAGTACATAACCGCCACCCTTAACGAAGCGGCTTGGAGCACTGATACCGTCGCGGAACTCGTACTCGTTGGTCAGCGAAGGCTGACCGTCAACAACGAGGGCCGCCTTTGCGGTAGTACCGCCCATGTCGAAGATGATCTGGTTGCTGTCGCCTGCTAGCGCACCGATTCGTGCTGCGCCGGTTACGCCGCCCGCAGGACCGGAGGCTACCGCAAATACCGGTTTTTCACTTGCCGATGCAATGCCCATCATGCCGCCGTTGGAGGCCATTACCTGCAACGAGGCGCGAACACCCATCGCTTCGAGGTCCTGCCGCAGACGAGCCAGGTAGGTTCGCATGGCTGGGAGGATATAGGCATTCACCACTGTCGTACTGGTGCGCTCGTATTCCTTGATTTCTGGCAGTACCTCAAACGACGCGCTGACCAATACCTGAGGGAAATGTTGCTGGAGAAGCTGCTTGGCACGGCGTTCGTGGGCTGGGTTGATGTAGCTATTGATGAACGCGATCGCGATCGCAGTCACGCCTTCGTCGATCAACGACTTTGCTTCACGAAGCAGTTGGTCTTCGTCCAGGGGAGTTACGACGTCGCCAGTCGCGCTCATGCGCTCCTGGATACCCCGCCTCCAGCGGCGAGTAGACAGGGGTTCAGGTTTGCTCCAGGAAAGGTCAAACATGGTGGGAGTGCGGATGCGACCAATTTCGAGCACATCTCGAAACCCTGCGGTGGTCAGGACGCCAGTCTTGGCACCGACTTTTTGTAGGATGGTGTTGGAGGCAGTGGTCGTGCCGTGCACGATTTCGGTGATATCGCCTGGCTCGACACCTGCTTGCTGAAGCAGGGTGCTCAAACCTTGCACGATGGCTTCGCCAAGATTTTCGGGAGTTGTCGAGGTTTTGTTGACGAACAGGCGGCCATCTGGCATTGCAAGCACGACGTCTGTGAACGTGCCTCCGATGTCGCATCCTACCCGTACGCCCCTGCTGATTTTTGTTGTTGATGCAGTGCTCATGATCGCTCCACTGGCTTGTTGATCATCGGTGCTAACTAACTGGACGTTCAGTTAGTAAGTGGTAAGCTAGAATCAAATCGGGCCCGTGTCAAATGGGTATGCAAGGAAGAATGTTTCGCGGCGGAGCCGCTGATACACTCGCCAGGAATGGCTACACAGAGGATTGCCGCAGCATGAAAGATGACGCTCAGACGGTTGCTAAGCCGCGAACTCGCAATGCCGCTCTAACGAAAGAAAATATCTTGAAGGTGGCTACCCGTGAGTTTGCGGAGCGGGGGTACGACGGGGCGAGCATCGAGGCAATCGTGCTGACCTGCAAAATCAGCAAAAATCTGATCTATCACTACTTCGACAGCAAGGAGGGCTTGTTCATCGAGGTGATGGAACGGGCGTACGGTGCGATGCGTGGTAGGCAAAATGAGCTGTCGTTGTCAGGCGACCCCGTACGCGACATGCGAGAATTGGTGCAGAAAACGGTACAGCATTTCATTGATCAGCCTGATTTTCACCTGCTGCTGTCGACGGAGAATCTGCACAAGGCCGCTCACATCCGAAAATCGACTGTGATTTCTCAGATGTTCAACCCCCTGCGGGCGGCGCTCTCGGAAATCTTGGAGCAGGGCAAGGAGCAAGGTGTCTTTCGCCAGGATGCGGAATGGGTTGATCTATACGTTTCAATCTCGGGTCTTGGTGCATATTTCATCACCAATCGCTACACGCTCTCCTACGTCCTGGGCGTCGATCTGGATTCGCCCGAGCGCAAGGCATCCCGCTTGAAGCACGCGTCGGATGTGATTATGAGTTATCTCTGCGATCTGGGCCCACGAGCCTGACCCCTTCCTAGTCCAATCAAATGGTGAATTGCGCGCACATCACGACTCTGGTCGTGATGCGCATACCCGTGGCCCGCTCTCCGGGTCTGACTAAACCGAAATAAATCGAAATATCTGTGCGCAGCTCGGTCTTCCCATTTGTGTGCTGCACTGTATGCATGCGACAATTTGTCCTTTCGTAATCTAGGAAGGACGTAAAAGTGGTAAACGGTGTAAATCCGGGTCGCTTGGGACGCGTATGGCTCGCGACTCTCGGCACGATAATTTTGTTAGCGGGCCTCTATTTCATCGGTGGCGGCGGGTGGTTGGCCTGGTTGGGGGGAAGCTGGTACTTCCTGATTACTGGCCTCATGCTGGTTGCAGCGGGTGGGCTCATCGTCCGTCGTCGCTCGCTGGGTGTGCTGCTCATCGCGGTTGCGGTGCTCTATACCGTCGTCTGGGCGCTATGGGACGTTGGCTTGCAGTTCTGGCCGCTGCTATCTCGGGTGTTGGCATTCGCAATGATCGGTGCCGCGGTAGCATTCTCCGTACCGCTGTTCACTCCGTCGCGCAAAGCTCGTATTACAGGCGTGGCCTTGGGCGCTGCGGCGTCGGTAGGGGTTGTAATCACTGCCGTCAGCGCATTTGAGCCAAAGAATGTCATCCGTGACGCTGAGTCAGTTGCCGCCGCGAATGATGTGCCTGTCGAAAAAGGCGACAAAGAACCAGGTGATTGGAAAGCATGGGCCGGTGATACCCATGGTTCCCGCTTCTCGCGTGTAGGCGATATCACTCCGGCAAACGTCAAAGACCTGAAGGTCGCTTGGACAGCTCACACAGGTGAGGCTGTTGTGCCTGGGTTGGGCGACGCTGAGGACCAGAACACACCGCTGCAAATCGGTGACAGCCTGTATGTCTGCACCACCTACAGCACTGTGATTTCCTACGACATCGACACCGGTAAGGAAAACTGGCGATTCGCGGCGGGCAAAGGTAACTCCACCTATCAGCGCTGCCGCGGCATGGCCTATTTCGATGCAACTACGGCCAAGAAAGTGGCTGACGTGCCAGGCGTGGCCGCTGATGCAGCGCTGGACGCCTCGGTGAGCCCGCAGCGCCTGATCTTCCCGACCGGTGACGGTCGCCTGATGGCCATCGATGCGCACACCGGCAAGCCGGTGGCCAACTTTGGCGACAATGGCGCCGTTGATCTCAAGGCCGGCATGGGTGAAGTCAATCCAGGCTACTACCAGCAGTCCTCGACTCCATTGCTGGCGGGCAACCTGGTCATCGTCGGCGGTCGCGTGATCGACAACTTCGAAACCAACGAGCCACCGGGCGTCGTTCGCGCCTTCGACGCCGTTACCGGTACGCTGGTTTGGGCATGGGACCCGGGCAACCCTGAGGTGACGCGCGAGCCGTTGTCGCCAGAGGGCTACACCCGCGGCACTCCTAACGTGTGGGTCGCAGCGTCTTATGATGCCGAGCTGGGCATGGTCTACCTGCCAACTGGTAACGCCACCCCTGACTTCTGGGCCGGTTTCCGTACCGAAGCTGACGACAAGTACGGCTCTTCCATCGTTGCCGTCAACGTCTCCACCGGCCGTCCTGTATGGTCGTTCCAAACCGTGCACCACGACATCTGGGACTTCGACGTCACCGGTCAACCGCTGATCTACGACATCCCCAACGATGACGGCTCGGTCTCCAAGGCGGTATCGGTTACTTCGAAAACCGGGATGATTTATTTGCTGGACCGCACCAACGGCAAACCGCTGGCTGACATCGAAGAGCGCCCGGTACCGCAAGGCAATCTGCCTGGCGAGCGTTATTCGCCAACCCAGCCGTACTCCGTGGGTATGCCGAACATCGGCAACGAAGTGCTCAAAGAGTCGGACATGTGGGGTGCCACGCCGTTCGACCAGTTGATGTGCCGGATCATCTTCAAATCCAGCCGCTACGATGGCGTGTTCACCCCACCAGGTGAAGATTGGGCAATCCAATACCCAGGCTCGCTGGGTGGCATGAACTGGGGCGGCGCGTCGGTGGACCCGACCACCCACCTGATGTTCGTCAACGATCTGCGCCTGGGCCTGCACTACAACATGGTGCCGGCCAAGGACATCCCGCCGGGCACTGGCAGCAGCGAGGGCATGGGTATCATCGTGCAGAAGGGCACGCCGTTCGGCACCTGGCGCGAGCGCTTCATGTCGCCGCTGGGTGTGCCGTGCCAGGCGCCGCCTTTCGGTACTCTGTCGGCTATCAACCTCAAGACCAAGAAGCTGGTGTGGCAAGTGCCGGTCGGCACGGTGCAGGACACTGGTCCTCTCAACATCGCCACTGGCTTGAAACTGCCTCTGGGCATGCCGACCCTCGGCCCTTCGCTGGCAACCAAGTCGGGGCTGCTGTTCTTCGCTGGCACCCAGGACTTCTACCTGCGGGCTTTCAACAGCCGTACTGGTGAAGAAGTGTGGAAGTCGCGTCTGCCAGCGGGTAGCCAGAGCGGCCCGATCACTTACCGTTCCGAGAAGACCGGTAAACAGTACGTGGTAATTTTCGCAGGCGGTTCGCCGCACTCCGATACGCGAAGTGACAGTGTGATTGCCTATACGCTGCCCTAAGCGGCTTTATAGCAAGCTGCGAGCGGCCCAGATCATGAAGCTATGATCTGGGCCGTTGCTTTTTTCTGGCCAGACATTTTTATCGGTGACATCCATGCCTTATACGGACAACCTCATAGCGTTCACCTTCGCAGCTACCTTGCTGACCCTCACCCCCGGCCTGGACACCGCGCTTATTCTCAGAACGGCGACTGTCGAAGGCCGCGGGCAGGCGATGCGAGCCGCGGTCGGTATCAATGCCGGTTGTTTGCTCTGGGGGGCGGCGGTTGCCTTCGGCCTAGGTGCCTTGCTCGCCGTATCCGAATTAGCCTACAGCCTGTTGAAATATTGCGGCGCGGCTTATCTGCTTTACCTGGGATTGGGCATGTTGATGCGCCCCCGACGCACGCTGGTCGAAGGCAATGCCAAAGCAGATTCGCGGTCTAACTGGTTTATGAAAGGGTTGCTGGGAAATGTCTTGAATCCCAAAGTCGGGATCTTCTACGTCTCTTTTCTACCGCAATTCATTCCCCAGGGTGAGCCGTTGATTGCCTGGACCTTCGGGCTAGTCAGCATCCATGTAGTGCTTGGCCTGATCTGGTCGCTGGTGCTGATCAGCATGACCGAAACATTCGCTACAGTGCTTCGTCGTGATTCGGTGATCAGCTGGATGGATCGCACGACGGGTGCCATATTCATGGCATTCGCTGCCAAGCTGGCATTGAGTCGAAGCTGATACCAGTAGAATTAAGCGGGCCGACAGACCGCCGAAGTTAGAGGCTGAGCCACACTCGCCCTGCGTGGGGGCGAGCGTGGAGGCCTTTTGCTACGAGGTATGAGCATTAACTCAAGAGCTTTTTCCTGCGGGGCTTGTGGCACCCGGGGTCGAAGCCATCAATTTAAAAATTCTCGTTTGCCTTGTGAGCAGTCGAGTCGCGGCTACCTACTAGATAGCCACTTCATATTGCCGATCTCGATCGGCAGGATGCTCTGCGCTCAAGGTTCTCAAGCAAAAACCGTAATTGAGCCGAAGATGATAGCGGCAAGAAACATGACCATGCATGTACCAATACTCCAGCCGATCGAGGCACGCTGATTATCGCCGTAGTCCACGTTCAGCAGGCCGCAGAGCAGATAGGTCGATGCTACCAGCGGGCTCAAGAGATGAACCGGCTGGCCGATCAGCCCGGCAATGGCCATTTCTTTCCCGTCGATTCCGTAATGCGCTGCCGTTTCGGCGAGGATGGGCAAGATACCGAAATAGAACGCGTCATTGGTGAGTATGTATGTGAACGGCATGCTGATAAAGGCGGTGAACACGGACATGTAATGCCCCGTGGAGTCGGGAATGATCTGCACAAGGCTGTCGGAAACGGCCTTGATCATGCCGGTGCCGGACATCACTCCGACAAAGATACCGGCGGCGAAGATCAGCAAAGTCACCGAGAGAACGCTACCTGCATATTTGTCGATCACTTCCTTTTGCGCCTTCAGCGTAGGGTAGTTAACCACCAGGCCCAAGCCGAATGCGATCATGAAGAGGATAGGCAACGGCATGATGTTCACCATCATCAGGGCAATAAGCGCGATGGTGAGTAGGGCACTGAAAGCGAACCGCCATCCAGTCAGCTTGGATTGTTCCAGTTCGGCAATCAGCTGTTCCAGATCAATCTGAGTAACGCCCAGCCGCCTGCGCTCTTGGCGGCCTAGCATGACTGCCGCGAAAAGTACCCAAACCAGGCCGGCCAGCATGATTGGCAGCATCTCGACAAACAGCTCGGTGATGTCGACATGCATGGCGCTGGCAGCACGTGAGAACGGGCCCGCCCACGGGAGGATGTTCATCACGCCGATCGTCAGCAGCAGTACGGTCGCCATTACCTGTGGGCGGATGCCGGTCCTCCGATAGAGCGGCAGCAGGGCGGCGGTGGTGATGATGTAGGTAGTTGCGCCGTCACCATCCAGGCCCACGCACATACCCAGTACGGCAGTGCCAAGGACGATCTTCAGCGGGTCTCCCTTGACCACCCGAAGCACGGTTTCGATCAACGGGTTGAAGAGACCGGCATCGGTCATCATGCAGAAGTACAAGATTGCGAACGTCAACATGATGCCGGTAGGGGCGAGCATCTTCAGGCCGTCGAACATCATCGGGCCCAGGTCGGCGGCAAAACCGGCAGCAGAAGCAAAAGCAATCGGTACCAGAATCAGCGCTACTAGCGGGGAGAGCCGCTTTGACATGATCAGGTACATGAAGCAGACGATCATGCTGTAGCTCAGGATCGTGATCATGAAGTCCCTCGTTTTATCTGTTTTATAGTGAAGACTTTTGCGCTCATCCTGCGGACGAACGAAGGCCTACGCGGCTGCGCGCAGACGTTTCCGGGTATCAGTTCATGCGTGTGAGAAAAGCGGCTTTCCGGCGTGTGGCAAAACTGCTTTCAGAATGTGGCCAGTGGCCGATTCGGTGATGAACAACGTGCGGTTGCCGTCACCGCCAAAAGCCAGGTTGGTGACGGTTCTGCCTGCTGAGCATGCCCTGATCCGGTATAGCGGTACTGCATGCGGGTCAAATACCCAGACACATCCGTTGCCAGCATCGCAGACGTAGAGATTGCCCTCGGCATCAAGTGCCATGCCATCTGCACCGCTGACACCCCCCGCCATCTGTGTGAAGACCCCCACTTTGGTCGTGCTGCCATCTTTCTGAATGGGCAGGCGCCAAACGGCATTGCCGCGGGTCATGGCAACGAACAGCGCTTGCTCCTTTACGTCCATCACCAGGCCGTTCGGACTCGGGGCATTGTCGATCAGACAGTCCAGGCGCTGCTGCTGCAAGTCATATCGGAATACACGGCCCGACGGGTCATGCATGCCGGTCTGGCCTTGGTCGGTGAAGTAGAGGTGGCCTGCGTGGTCGAAGAACAAGTCGTTCACGCCCTTGAAACCTTCGCTGCGGCGGTGGGTGAGGAATGGCTCAATGGACCTGTTGACGGGATCTAGCAGCAGGATGCCGCGTTTGTAGTCGGCGACGAAGATCCGGCCATCGGCATGGATTTTCAACCCGTTCGGCCAGCCATCGTACTCAACCACTAGTTCCCATTCACCTGCTGGCGAAACGCGGAAAATTCGACCGTAAGGGATGTCGGTCACGTAGAGATTGCCGGCTCTGTCGAACGATGGGCCTTCAAGGAAGCATGTGACGCGCTGCCCAGGTTTGTTGGCTCTCACCCAATCCGAATCACCGTCGCGCCAGAACTTCTCGGGCATACGGCTGAAGACCTCGGTTTGGAGGTCTTGAGGAGGGGCATACAGGCTCATTGGCAGCATCTCCAGCAAGGCGTGCAAGCACTCCATCCATCTTAGGCGATGGGTGAGCATTCAACGACGCGATTCTTGTAATCGCCGTTCTATTGGGTGGAACGGCGTTGCTTTGTATGGAACACTTTTTAGAAATTTCTCGGCTCTGTCAAGCCCAATCAACTTCCAACCAATGTGATAGGCGCATGGATTTTCATTGGAGACGAGTGGGGATTGACAGTGCGACAAAATGGCGCGAATACTATTGCACAGAACGTCATTCTGCCTGACAGAACAATCATAAAAAAACGGATCTGTGCTACCTAGTGGCCTGCCGCGTGAATGTTCCAAAGGCTCTCCAGCCGATGAGGAGAACCTCCATGCACCACGGTTCAGATATCGATGTATTGGTCAGTGAAGTCGCACCTCGCGACGGCCTGCAAAGCATCAAAGCGACCATGCCCACCGAGCTGAAGCTTCGTTGGATCTCTGCTCTGGCTGAGTCAGGATTGCGCGAGATTGAAGTCGGCTCATTCGTGCCAGCCAAGCTGCTTCCTCAAATGGCTGATTGCGCTGAGCTTGTCGCTCACGCCCGCCAGATTTCTGGTCTGTTCGTGACTGCGTTGGTGCCAAACCTCAGAGGTGCCCAGGCAGCTTTTGACGCAGGGGTGCAGAAAATTACCCTACCGATTTCTGTCAGTGAGCCGCACTCTCTCTCCAATATTCGTAAGACGCATGCGCAGGTCTTCGATGAGGTCAAGGCGGTAGTTGCTCTGCGTAACGAGCGCTTCCCCGGTATCGAAATCGAAGCAGGGTTGTCGACGGTGTTTGGTTGCACCCTCCAAGGGGTAGTAACTGATGACGAAAGCATCGCCATGGCTGTGAAAATGGCCGAGCTTGGGGTTGACGAAGTAGGCCTGGCAGACACCGTGGGTTACGCCAACCCGGCACAAGTCCGTCGCGTCTTCACTCGTCTTCGCAATGAACTCGGTACCGTTGCGGGAAGTGCTCACTTTCACAACACACGCGGCCAAGGGCTGGCCAATGTCGTCGCTGCCCTGGAGGCTGGGGTAACTACCTTCGACGCTTCCCAGGGTGGGATTGGCGGCTGCCCATATGCTCCTGGGGCCTCCGGCAACATCGTGACTGAGGATTTGGTTTATCTGCTGGAGTCCATGGGCTTGCGCACCGGTGTCGACATCGACCGCCTGGTCGCATCCCGGGAATGGCTCCGTCAGGGCCTGCCGGGAGAGGCCTTGTATGGCTTCATTCCAGATGCTGGCGTCGGTAAGAACTTCACCTATGCGAAGGAGGCCGTATGAGCCAGTCCACAGAAAAAAACCTGCCCCTCGCTGGCATCCGTGTCATTGAGTTTGTACACATGGTGATGGGGCCGACCTGCGGTTTATTGCTTGCAGATCTCGGCGCTGAAGTTATCAAGGTGGAACCAGTTCCCGAGGGTGACAATACGCGTCGGCTTATGGGGTCCGGTGCAGGCTACTGGCTGACCTACAACCGCAACAAGAAAAGCTTTGCTGTCGACATCAAGTCGGAAGAGGGCATGGCTGCGGTCAAAAAGCTGATAGCAACCGCAGATGTAGTGACCGAGAATTTCCGGCCGGGTGCAATGGAAAAATTGGGACTGGGCTATGACGATGTCAAAGCGATCAAGCCCGATGTCATCTACAGCTCGATGAAAGGCTTCCTGCCTGGCCCGTACGAGAAACGCACCGCACTGGACGAAGTCGTTCAGATGATGACTGGCTTGGCGTACATGACTGGTCCAGTGGGCCGGCCCCTGCGCGCAGGGGCATCGGTCAACGATGTCATGGGCGGCATGTTCAGTGCTGTCTCCGTACTGGCCGCTTTGCTGCAACGCAAGGAAACCGGCAAAGGCCAGTTCGTGCAAACTGGCCTGTTCGAAAACTCCGCATTCCTTGTTGCTCAACACATGATGCAGAAGGTCGTCACGGGTGCCGCTGCCGCACCGATGCCAAGCCGCATTTCGGCCTGGGCAATCTATGACGTTTTCGAAACGGCTGATGAAGGCCAGCAAGTTTTCATGGGCGTGGTGAGTGATAGCCAATGGGTTGCGTTCTGCAAGGCATTCGACTTTGCGGAGTTCGCAAACGACGAATCGCTTGCACGGAATAATCAGCGGGTACAGGCGCGTGAGCGAATTATGCCAATCGTCCGTGCACGTCTCCAATCGATGAGCAAAGAGACGGTGATGTCGATGTGCGAGGCGGCAGGGTTGCCGTTCTCACCGATCCAGCGTCCAGAAGACCTGTTCGATGATCAGCACCTGAATGAGTCAGGTGGCCTCACCGAATTGACGCTTAGCAATGGTGAGACTACGAAGGTCCCGATGTTGCCATTCGAGATGGACGGTCAGCGATTTGGGGCGCGACTGCCTGCCCCTGAAGTCGGCAGCCATTCTCGCGAGTTGTTGTCCGAGTTGGGGTACGAGAGTGCTGCCATCGATAGCCTTGTATCCGCTGGATTGATTCGGACCTGAAAGGTCCGGTTAGGACCGCCGCAAATGGACGTGCAATGCCAACGCTCAATTTGGGTGTTGGCCAAGCATCGACCTTGACGACACCGTCTGGCCGCACATAAGAACAAAATCGAGGAAATTGTCATGGCTAACGTCACGACTCCAGCAAACTCTGCCCCTTTGTCACAGCCAGTGACTTTGTCTGCGATACAGCAAACTGCACTTCGCAAAGCTGCCTGGCGGTTGATCCCGCTGCTGGCTTTGGCGTATTTCTTCAACTATCTCGACCGCACGAGCGTCGGCTATGCCGCACTGCAAATGACTGACCAACTGGGGCTGACAGCTGCACAGTTCGGCCTCGGTGCGGGCATCATGTTCGTCGGGTACTGCCTTTGCGAAGTACCAAGCAATCTGGCTATGTATCGCTTTGGTGCCCGGCTCTGGATGGCCCGGATCATGATTACCTGGGGCTTAGCGGCCGCGGCAACCGCTTTCGTCGTCGGGCCTTATAGCTTCTACATCATTCGCTTCATTCTTGGCGTTGCTGAAGCCGGTTTCTTTCCGGGCGTTATCTTCTTCCTGACGCTTTGGTTCCCGATTCAGTACCGCACCCGTGTGCTCGCCTGGTTCACTGTAGCCACACCGATTTCGTTCCTTGTCGGGGGACCTTTATCTATCTGGCTGCTCCAGATGCACGGCACGCTCGGGCTGGCCGGTTGGCAATGGATGTTTCTGATCGAAGGGCTTCCAGCCTGTGTTCTGGGCCTGATCACGCTGAAAGTTCTTGCAAATCGTCCCAGCGAGGCCAAATGGCTGAACGTTCAAGAGCGTGACGCACTGGACCAGCTGTTGGCTGCTGAACGTGGAAAAGCCGAAAAAAGTCATGCATTCAAAGCTGCTCTAAAAGACCCACGGGTGTGGGTGCTCAGCTCCATCACGTTCAGTTTCACCATCGGTACTTACGGCATCGGCATTTGGCTGCCGCAGATGCTCAAAGCTCAGGGCGTCGAGTTGGGCATGATTGGTTGGGTCGCTGCCATTCCGTACTTCTTCTCGACCATCGGCCTGCTGTTCTGGGCGAAGCATGTGGACCGTACCGGCAAAGGTATCTTCAACCTGGTGATCGCTCTGGTTCTCGCTGGGCTGGCATTGATCTTCGCCTTGCAGATGAGCGCTTTGATTCCAGCACTGATCGGCATCACTCTGGCACTGGTTGGCACCATTTCGGCCAAAACCATTTTCTACACCCTGCCGGCGAAATTCCTGAGTGGCCAGGCGGCGGCGGGTGGTATTGCCCTCATCAACTCGATTGGTGCATTCGGGGGGTTCGTTGGGCCTTACCTGATGGGCTACCTGAAGGAGACGACTCAATCCTTTACTGCTGGTCTGATGGTCATGGGTTGCATTCTGTTCTTCGCAGCGACGATGGCACTGGTGCTCAAGATGTTTATGCGTGAGGCCTGACCAGAACGGTGTTCTGTTGCGTAGACATATTCAATTCTCTATGTTGGGACGTAGTGGTTCTGGCTGGCCTGCCTACGGGCAGGCCTTTTTCAAGCAAAATATAGTGATGCTATGCCTACCAACAGCAATCAACCTAGTGATGACGGCGCAGACAGTTCAGCAGGCGGTGTCGCCGCCGTAGACCGCGCTTTTGCAATCCTCGCTGCCTTTGATGCCCATCGTCCTAGCCTGCCACTGGCCGAGCTGTCGCGGCGCACAGGTTTGTACAAGAGTACGATCTTGCGTTTGATGACGTCCCTGGAGCGAGCAGGTTTCGTGCGCCGTTTGGCGGATGGCCAGTTTGCTGTCGGCCACGAACCGCTAAGGCTTGCCCAGCTTTACCAAGGTGCCTTCAACCTGCGTGATGTACTTTTGCCGATCCTTGAAGCTTTGTCTCAGGAGTGCGCAGAAACATCCTCGTTCTATGTCTCAGAAGGGACAAGCCGAGTCGTCCTGCTGCGGGTTGAGCCAAAAAGATCGGTGCGAGTCTCCATTCATGAGGGTGATCGATTCCCTATCAATGCAGGCGCATCGGGTAAGGTGCTTCGCGCGTTTGGCTCTTCAACTGATCGATCCCTTGACGCCATCCGTGAGCAGTATTGGGCTGAATCGTTCGGCGAGCGCGACCCCGATACCGCTGCGATTTCAGTACCTGTTTTTAATGCAGGCAATGTCCTGGCCGGCGCGTTAACGTTGTCAGGGCCCGCCGATCGCTTCAACGCAGAGCAGATTCGACGCGTTCGTGGCACCGTATTGAGAATGGCAGCGCAAGCGACTGCTGCTTTGGGTGGTCCGACTGAGCCCTATTCGCAGGCTATCAGCGCAAAAGCCTGAGTCTCCTCTGGCTTAAGACAATGTTGGCCGTACTGACCTGTAATAAGTGCTTTCTGAATGGCGCCTCGTACTGAGCTGTTGACTATAAAAATTTCCGCATTTCTGCGACAGGGATGCCGAGGTGGGGGTCAGCGCATCGCATTGGCGTGTGCAAGCACTAGACAAAATTCTAAGTAATCATGAAGCAACTGAGGTGATGAGCGAAATGGCTAAGGCCGCCGATGTCGTTGTGCAATGCCTGGAAAACGAAGGTGTCGAGTATGTGTTCGGCATTCCTGGTGAGGAAAACCTCGACCTGCTGGAATCCCTGCGCAAGTCGAAGATCAAGCTGGTACTGACCCGCCACGAGCAGTCCGCAGGCTTCATGGCGGCCACTTATGGCCGTTTGACTGGCAAGACCGGCGTCAGTCTGTCGACCCTGGGTCCTGGTGCCACCAACCTCGTGACCGCCAGTGCCTACGCTTACCTGGGCGGCATGCCAATGATGATGATCACCGGCCAGAAGCCGATCAAGAAGTCCAAGCAGGGCCGCTTCCAGATCATTGATGTGTGCGGCATGATGGACCCCATCACCAAGTACACTCACCAGTTCGCTTCGGCCGACAATATTCCTTCGCGCATGCGCGAAGCCTTCCGCCTGGCCGAAGAAGAGAAGCCGGGTGCCGTGCATCTGGAGCTGCCAGAAGACATCGCTGCCGAGCAGACCGATGCCCTGCCGATCCCGCGCAGCCTGCACCGTCGCCCGTTGGCCGAGCATGTGGCCATCGAAGCAGCTGTTGAAAAACTGCAAAAAGCCCGTAGCCCTATCCTGGTAATCGGTGCTGGCGCTAACCGCAAGATGACCGCCAAGGTCCTCAAGCAACTGATCGACAAGACCGGCATCCCGTTCATCACCACCCAGATGGGTAAAGGTGTGGTCGACGAGCGCCACCCGCGTTTCCTCGGCAACGCTGCGCTGTCGTCGGGTGACTTCGTTCACCGCGCCGTCGAAGCCGCAGACCTGATCATCAACATCGGCCACGACGTCATCGAAAAGCCGCCGTTCTTCATGGTCCGTGGTGGCACCGAAGTCATCCACATCAGCTTCCGTTCCGCCGAAGTCGATGCCGTGTACTTCCCGCAGGTCGAAGTGATCGGCGACATCGCCAACGCCGTCTGGCAGATCAGCGAAGCGCTGACCGATACCTCGCACTGGGACTTCACCCGCCTGATGGCCATCCGTGAAGCCAACGAAGCGCAGACCGCCGAAGGCGCCGATGACAACCGCTTCCCGGTGTACCCGCAGCGCTTGGTCGCCGACATCCGTCGTGTGCTGCCGTCCGAAGGCATCGTTGCCCTGGACAACGGCATTTACAAGATCTGGTTCGCCCGTAACTACAAGGCGCACAAGCCGAACACCGTGCTGCTGGACAACGCCCTGGCGACCATGGGCGCCGGCCTGCCATCGGCCATGGCGGCGCACCTGGTGCACCCGGACCGCCCGGTGATTTCGGTCTGCGGTGATGGCGGCTTCATGATGAACAGCCAGGAGCTGGAAACGGCTGTTCGCTTAGGGATGCACATCACCGTGGTGATCCTGCGTGACGACGGCTACGGCATGATCCGCTGGAAACAGGCCAACATGGGCTTCACCGATTTCGGTCTGGACTACGGCAACCCGGACTTCGTCAAATATGCCGAAGCCTATGGTGCCAATGGTTACCGTGTCGAAAGCGCCGACGCCTTGCTGCCGTTGCTGGACCACTGCATATCCAACCCTGGCGTGCATGTGATCGACTGCCCGGTCGATTACAGCGAAAACGACCGCATCTTGAACAGCGAATTACGTGAACGAGCGTTGTCGATCTAAACATTGTGCCTCGTAGGCAGTTAATCGCTGTTTAGGGAAGGGGCCACTTCTGCCGAGTGGCCTCGATTACTCAGCGTCAAGCTACGGCCTGAGCGCCAGTGATTTCGACCAATGAGCCGCACATGAAGGCTGCTTCATCTGAGGCTAGGAAGGCCACCAACGCCGCAACTTCTCCAGGTTTGCCAATCCTCCCCAGCGGCACCATTCGGTCAAGGTCTGCAATGGTGCGACCCGAACGAACCACGCCGGCTTCAAGCATCGGGGTATGGATCTCACCAGGGCACACAGCATTCACTCGAATATTATGCGGGGCGTAATCGCGCGCCAGGTTCTGGGTAAAAGAGGCTACAGCTGCCTTGGTGACGTTGTAGGCGATATGGCCGGGAGCTGGGTGAAGGCCCCATTGCGAAGCAGTATTGACGATCGCCCCAGCGCCGGCTTCGATCATCGCAGGCAATACGGCCCGGCACAGGTGAAACATCGAGTCGACGTTGACCGCAAAGCTGCTGTGCCAGTCATCTTCACTCAACGCAAGCAGATTGCCGCGGCGGTTGATGCCGGCATTGTTGACCAGAACATCGATCCGGCCTAACTGCGCCAGCACGTCCTTGATCAATCCGCGGCAAGCCTCCCCCTGGCTGATATCTGCCGAGATGGCCAGTGCTTGGTAGCCTTCGGACTGCAAGTCATCAACCACTGCCTGAGCTGCTTGCAGATTTACGTCGCTGACGACCACTGTTGCGCCTTCGTGAGCGAAGCGTGTAACGATTGCCGAACCGATACCGCCGGCTGCTCCGGTAACGATGACTACCTTGTTAGCAAATCTGTTCATTGAGCGTGGACCTCACCGATTGTTGTTGTGAAAGGGGTGGCGCGCTTCAAGCTATGAATATCATGTATGCAAGTTTGCATGCAATAATTTGGAGGGTGCACAATTTGATTTCCGCATGCCATGAAAGTGGCTAGTCAGGCTCGGTTTTCATTCATGCCAATGTCCCTGCGGCCAGGCTGGTGCAAGGTGAAGAGAGAAGTTTGGATATAGCTGACGCGACGCTGCGGCCCATGATTTTTGTGATCGGGGGCCGCATCTTTTGCGCGTTGCGGCGCTCAGCCGACCGACATGCGGGCAGTAAGGTTCTGTTGCATGTAGTCCAGGAAGCGACGCTGGAACAACATGGTATGTTCATGAGCCGCGGCCTCGGCGGCGTCCGCATCCCGGGCTGCGATTGCGTCGATCATCTCGTCATGGTCGCGCCCCAGGCGGTGAGCGCTTGCAGAGCTGACGACGTGATCAAAGTGCAGATGCAGGAGTCGTTGCCCTTCACCGAGAAGGCGCTCGTAGTAAGTGATGAAATAGGGGTTGCGACCTGCATGAGCGATCGCCATATGGAAGGCTTTGTTCAGTTCCGACATGGCTTGGAAATCGCCTGTGGTCACCGCCTTCAAGTAGGCCGCATCCGCATCTCGGATCGCTTGTAGATCTTCCGGCCTGTGCTGGGTTGCCGCGAGGCGAGTAACAGCCCGCTGGATCAGGTCGAGGGCTGAAACATAGTTCGGGAATTCCTCGATCTCGAACGGTGTAACCAGCGTCGTACGGTTGGGCAGAATGACAACCAAGCCTTCAGTGATCAGGCGCGCCAATGCATCACGTACGGGGGAGCGGGAGAGCCCAAACTGGGCGGCCAGGGATACTTCATCTAGCTGAACACCAGGCTTGAGCTTGAGCGTCAGAATTTGCTTACGAAGCTCTTCATAAATGTACCGTCCACTGTGCCGACGAGGGCCGCTTTCGGTGTCGTTATCTTTTGCCATCATCAGGTCTCGGTTGGTCTGCCCGGTATCATACAGGTCAGCCCTTGATAATTTTCAGTCTCTGCTGACTTTGCGTCCCCCTAGCATGGGGGAGGGAGTATTAAGCGTCAAACAGTGGCCATCCATATAGCTGAAGAGTAAGTCCATTGGGGATGGGCGCCCCGATCAACACCTGTCTGATGCAGGTTATTGGCTTTTCAATTTCAAATTAAGCAGCTGTGCTCGGTTTAACCCGAGCACAGGTAAACAATGGGTCACTGACTCAAGCCGACTCCCCACGTATCACTCAGCATGAAGCCCCCCGCGAGTGGGTCGTCAGGATCGACCCCCAGCTGTTGCAGGCCGTAAATCCACGCCCGACCGGTCACCCGTGGTAAAACCGCAGGCTTGCCGGCTACCTCGGCATGGCCCAGCAGGGCGACCTGGAACTGGCCGCCAATGGTCGATTGGGAAACCAGATGATCGCCTGGCTGTACCAATCCACGTGCTGCCAGGGTGGCGAGATTAGCCGAGCTACCGGTGCCGCAGGGCGATCGATCAACCCGCCCTGGTGGCAGCGTGGTGCAGGTTTGATAGGTGCGATCGTCCAGGCGGTTGCGGAACATCACGTATGCCACTTCGTTGACCGAGGGCAGCAGCGGGTGCTGGATGTTCAACTGACGGTTGATCACGTCCTTCAATGCAACGCCGGCATCGGCCAAGGCGCGGGCATTTTCCGGGGCGATCGAAAGCCCGGTCTGTTCGACATCAATCAGGGCGTAGTAGACACCGCCAAAGGCCACATCGATGTTGATCGTGCCGAACGCTTCGGTTTCGATGGCCAGGTCCAGGTGCTCGACGAAGGCTGGCACCATGTCCAGCGACACACTCAGGCAACGGCCGTCCGCGCATTGAGCGCGGGCGGTGACCAGGCCGGCCGGGGTATCCAGCACTACCGTGGTTTCCGGCTCCTGCATCGGCACCATGCCCAGTTCGAGCAATGCAGTGACCACGCAGATGCAATTGCTACCGGACATCGGGTGGGCCTTGTCAGCTTGCAGCACGATAAAGCCGGCATGCGCCTCAGGGCGGGTTGGCGGCAGCAGCAGGTTGACCGACATCTGGAGGCAACCACGTGGCTCCAGCGTCACCAGGCGGCGCAGCCTGTCGTCGACTTCGTTGATGTAGTTCATCTTGTCGAGCATGGTGGCACCCGGGACGCCAATGACGCCCCCGGTGATGACCTTGCCGATCTCGCCTTCGCAGTGCACTTCAGCCAGCTGAAGCGTCTGTTTCCAACGCATGGCTATACCCTCACTTGATGTACCAGCCCCAAGGCTGTTCGCTGTCGTAGCGGGTGATCTGCTTGGTTTCCAGGTAGTTGTTCAGGCCCCATTCACCCAGTTCGCGGCCGATGCCACTGGTCTTGTAGCCGCCCCATGGTGCTTCAGTGAACGTCGGTTGCGAGCAATTGATCCAGACGATACCCGCGCGGAACTTACGGGCGACACGCTCGCAGCGCTCCAAGTCTTTGGACATGACCGCTGCACCCAGGCCGAAGCGCGAGTTGTTGGCGGACTTGATAGCTTCTTCCTCGGTGTCAAATGGGCGGATGCACACGACCGGGCCGAAGATCTCCTCGTTCCAGATCCAGCTATCTTCTGGGACATCAGCGAATACGGTCGGTTGCAGGTAGAAGCCTTTGTCCAGATGCGCTGGACGCTCGCCGCCGCATACAAGGCGGGCGCCTGCCTCCAGCCCGCGCGAGATGGCCTGCAAGGTGCCATCGTACTGGTTACGGTTGACCAGCGGGCCGAGCAGCACGCCTTCTTCCATGCCGTTGCCGATCTTGATCTTGCGAGTTTCCTCGGCCAGGCGCTTGAGCAGCGGCTCATAGGCCGAACGCTCGACCAGCACGCGGGAGGTGGCCGAGCAGACTTCACCTTTGTTCCAGAAGATGCCAAACATGATCCACTCGACGGCCTTCTCGATGTCGCTGTCGGCGAAGATCACGAACGGCGACTTGCCGCCCAGCTCCAGGGTCACGTTCTTGATGTCCTGGGCGGCGGCTTGCATGATGCGGCTGCCCACCGGCACGCTGCCGGTGAAGGCCAGCTTGTCCACGCCTGGGTGCGCGGTCAGCGCTGCACCGACCTTTGAACCCGGGCCGGTGACAATGTTCAGCACACCGGCCGGCAGGCCAGCTTCGTCGGCGATGCGGGCAAGCTCCAGCGCGGTCAGCGAGGTCTGTTCGGCGGGCTTGAGGATGATGCAGCAGCCTGCCGCCAGGGCAGGGGCGATCTTCCACGAAGCCATCAGCATCGGGAAGTTCCACGGCACGATGGCACCGGCAACGCCGATCGGCTCCTTCCGGGCGATCGAGCTGAAACGGTCGTCGGACAGGCTCACGTCTTTTTCGCGGTTACGATCAAGCTCTTCGGCCAGGTTGGCATAAAAGTCGAAACAGCCAGCGGTGTCGCCGATGTCCCACATGGCTTCCGGGAATGGCTTGCCGTTGTCACGTACCTCGATGGTCGCCAATTCCTCTTGCCGGGCACGGATACCGTCGGCGATCTTGCGCAGGTACTCGCCCCGCTCGGCGCCGCTCAGGCGCGGCCATGGGCCTTCATCGAAGGCGGCGCGGGCGGCTTTGACCGCAACATCGATATCTTCGGCGCAGCCGGAGGCCACGGTGGTAATCAGGCTCTCGTCACTGGGATCGAAAGATTCGAAGCTGCCACCGTTGATTGGGCTGACCCATTGGCCGTTGATGTAGAACTGGTCGTAGCGGTTCATGCAGTACCTCCGATAAGGGCGAAGCGACGGGCGCTGAATGCGGTCAGACTTTGTGCTGGTGTGCGGTGTGCTACCAGGTCGGCAACCAGGCGGCCGGTGGTGGCGCCTAGCGTCAGGCCGAGCTGGCCGTGGCCGAAGGCCATGATTACGTTGTCAAGGCGGGGGGAGCGGTCGATAACTGGCTTTGTATCTGGCAAGAACGGCCGGTAACCCACACCGAACTCCATTCCCTGGGTATTGAGCTGCGGAAGAACGCGGCGAGCCTTTTCCATGATGATTTCGGCGCGTTTGAAGTTCGGCTCGGCGCCAGGTGCGGCAAACTCGATAGTGCCGCCGATCTGTAAGCCGCGGGTCATTGGGGCAAAGCAGAAGCCGCCGTCGGCGTAGATCACCGAGTGGCGGATTTCCACCTCCGGCTGGGGCAGGACGGCCTGGTAACCGGCAATTCCTGCCAGCGGAATGTTCACCCCGAGGCTGTCGAAGAACGGGCGGGCACCTGTGCCTGCGGCGACCACTACATGGTCGGCCGGCACGCGAGTGCCGTCGGCCAGGGTTACGCCGCTAGCGCGGTCGTGGTTCTCATCAATCTTCACGGCGCTTTGGCGCAGGCGGGTGCCGCCTTGGTTGATGAAGCTTTCGGTGAGCGCAGCGATAAAGCCTTCGGTGTCGTTGACAGCGCGCCAGTCCGGGAACATCAGGCCATGCTGGAACTTGCCGGCCAATGCCGGCTCCAAGTCACCGATCGCCGCGCCATCCAGTTCTTCCGATTTGAAGCCCAGCTGCTTGCGCAGCTCCAGGTGGGGACGTTCGTGGGCCAGGCCTGCGGGCGAGTCGAATACTTCGAGGATCGGCCGGTCACCCAACAAGGTCTTGTCCGGGCAAGCTTCGAGCAACGGGGCGTAATCCTGGTAAACATGCTGGGTCAGGCGGGCCATGTCTTGGGCGATCTCATGGATCTTCGAGGAACGGGCGCAGGCCAGGAAACGCAGGAACCAAGGCAGGATGCCCGGCAGTGCACTTGGGCGCAGGGCCAGGGGGCCTTTCTGGTCCAGTAGCCAACCCGGGATCTTCATCAGAATGCCCGGCTTGGACAATGGAATGACTTCACTGACCGCCATCTGACCGCAACTCCACTTGGCGGTACTGTCGCCCGGTGCGGCGGGGTCGATGAGCGTGACCTTGTGGCCTTCGCGCTGCAAGTACAGCGCGCAGCAGACACCGACGATACCGCCGCCGATGACTACGGCGTTCTGCGATGACGATTGTGGGGTGTTCATGAGTCTGTCTCGTATCAAGAGAGGGTGCGAGGGGGCCGCATAGCGGCCCCGTGGAGCATTACTGCTGAGAAGCTTCGAACACCTTGCGGAACTCGGCTTTTTCGTCGTCGGTCAGCGGCAGCAGCGGGGCACGTGCTGGGCCGACCTTGAAGCCTGCCAGCTCGGCGCCGTACTTGACCTTCTGTACGAACTTGCCGCTTTCCAGGTTGGCCATGGCCGGGAACAGGCTGCGCATGATCTGCTGCGCGCCGCGGATATCACCACCGGTGAAGGCTTTATGGAAGGCAACGACCTTCTCCGGGAAGATGTTGGCCGGGCCGCAGATCCAGCTATCGGCGCCCCACAGGTAGAAGTCCAAAGCCTGGTCGTCGGAGCCGCAAGACAGTTGAATGCCTTTATATTTTTCACCGATTTCGATGGCACGCAACAGGTTGCCGCTGCTTTCCTTGATGCCGATCACGCGCGGGTGCTCGTGCAGCGCGGCGATGACATCCAGGCCCACTTCGACGTTGGTGCGCACCGGGTAGTTGTAGAGCACCACGTTGATTTCAGGGAAGGTCTCAAGGATGGTGTTGTAGTGGGCCAGCAGCTCTTCCTGGGAAGGCAGCGCGTAATAGGGCGGGGCGATCAGCAGGTTGGTGTAGCCGGCCTCGACGGTCTGCTTGATCTGCTCCAGCACTTCACGGGTGCACGAGCCGTTGGCACCGGCAATCAGAGTGCCGCGGTCACCGACCACTTCCTTGACAGTTGCCAGCACCTGACGGCGCTCGTCGTTGGCCAGGGCGTAGTATTCACCCGTGGAGCCCAGCGGTACGAAACCGCTCACGCCGGCCTTGAGCTGGTGCTCCAAGATGGATGCCAGGGTGTCGTGGTCGACTTTGCCGGCGGCGTCAAAAGGGGTAACCAGGGCGGGCAGGATGCCATTCAGTTTCATCAGTATCTCCAGGTGGTTATTTCAGTTGATCAAGACCGGTCAGGTCGGGTCAGTAGGCGTAGCGGCGCAGCAGGCGCCCTTCAACCACGCCGACCAGTCGGGTCAGCGGGAAGGCTACGAGGAAGTAAATGACTGCCACCGCCGAGAGGAACTCGACCGGGCGGGCAGTGCTGTTGGAAATGTTCTGGCCAACGAACATCAGGTCAGCGACACCCACCGAGGAGATCAGCGCGCTCTCCTTGAACAAGCTGACCACGTTTGACAGCAGGGGTGGCACGGCACGCAGCAGGGCTTGCGGGAAGATCACGTAGAGCACCTTGACCTTCGAGGTCAGGCCCAGCGCGGTGCAGGCATCATGCTGTTCACTGGCGATCGACTTCAGCGCGCCGCGGAAGGTCTCGCTGGTGATGGCGCCCATGAACAGCGTCAGTGCGATCAACACCGACACATACGGCGGGATGTCCAGGCCGAACACCACAGGGAAGCAGAAGAACACCCAGAACAACTGGATCAACAGCGGCGTGCCGCGGAAAAACTCTACGTAGAGAGTCAGCGGTAGGCGCAGCAGTGGGGTCTTCACCTGGCGCAGCATGCTAACCACGAAGCCCAGCAAACTGCCCAGCAGGGCACAGGCGCCGGTGAACGCCAAGGTCAGCAGCAGGCCTTTGAGCAGCACTGGCCAGTACGCCAGAACAACCGAGAAATCGAGTGGCATGGCTATCTCCTCAGCGCTGGCCGGCCAGTTCCTGACGCCGCTCGAACCACTGCACCAGTTGCGCGATTGGCAGCGACAGGGCGAAGTAGATCAACGCGATCAGGGTGTAGGTTTCCAGTGGGCGATAGGCCTCGGTGGCCAGACTTTTGCCCACATACATCAAGTCAGCTACGGCAACGATGGCGACCAGCGCACTTTGTTGCAGGGTGCCGATGCCATTGGTGATCAGCACGGGCAATGCACTACGCATGGACTGCGGCAGAATTACGTAAACGGTGCGTTGCCAGCTCTTGAGGCCAAGCGCGATCGATGCGTCGACATGTTCGCGCGGCACAGCTTGTACGCCGGCCCGGTAGGCCTCAGCGTTGAAGGCGGTGAGGTTCAGGCCCAGCGCCAGGAAGCCCATGACGATCGGGTCGATGAACACGTCGAACAACATCGGCACGCAATAGAAGAACCAGACGATCTGCAACAGAGCCGGTGTGCAGCGGAAGAACTCGATGAACAGCTGAGCTGGCCAGCGTACGAAGAACCAGCGGCTCAGCGTCATCAGGCAGAGAAGGAAGCCGCAGGTCAGACCGATGAGGTTCGAGACCAGGGCCAGTTCCAGTGTCACCTTGAGCCCGTCCAGCAGCGCCGGCAGGCTGCCGTTCAAGAAATGGAAGTCGAATTGATAGTTCATGGCAGTGCCCTCACTCGAAATGCACGACCTTTTCCAGGAACTCGCGGGTGCGAGCTTCCTTGGGCTGGGTGAAGATCTGTTCGGGATGGCCCTGCTCGACCACTTTCCCATTGGCGCAGAACACCACGCGCGTGGCGATGTGACGGGCGAAGTGCATGTCGTGGGTAACAATGATCATCGCCATCTTCTGCTCGGCCAGCTGCATCATCACGTTCTGCACTTCGATGACCATCTCCGGGTCCAGCGCCGAGGTGACTTCATCGAACAGCATCAGGCGCGGCTCAAGCATCAACGCCCGGGCGATTGCTACACGCTGCTTCTGGCCACCTGAAAGTTGGCTGGGATATGCGTGCAGCTTGCTTTCCAGGCCCAGGCGGGCGAGGTAGGCACGGGCTTTTTCGGTGGCCTCGGCTTTGCTCAATCCGTGCACCTTCACGGGGGCCAGGATCAGATTGCCGAGCACCGACAGGTGCGGGAACAGGGTGTAATGCTGAAACACCATGCCGATCTGCTTGTGCAGGGTTTCGTCGAGTGGCTTACCGTGTTTGCGGCTGCCGTCGATGTACGGTTTGCCCTGGAACTGGATGCTGCCACCCTGGATGCCCTCTAGGCCCATAAGCACACGCAGCAGTGAGCTTTTGCCGCTGCCGGACGGCCCGATGATCACCAGGCGGTCATCGGCACGCATATCCAGGTTCATGCCGTCCATGACCACCAGCTGTTCGGAATACGCTTTGCGTACACCTTGAAGCTGGATGAAAGAGCCGCCCTGAGCGAAATTCGGGTTGAGCGAAGCCTGTGGCTGCGAGGCCACCAAATGAGGACTGATCATCAGTGTCGTCTCCGCGAGGGTGCCCTTGGTCAGGCCCCTCGGCATATCGGCAGGGGTTACTGGGCTTTTTTGCCCGCAAGGATTTCGGCAGAGGCTTTGTCTACCAGCTTGTCGATCTCACCTGCCTCGCGGCGTTGGGCCAGATAAGCATCGAGTTGAGCCATATCCTCGGGGGGAGTCTGAAGGGCGAGGGCGAAAGAGACGCCCTGCTTGGCCAGTGCCGGCACTGGAAGCACTTCATTTGTCCAGTCGTTAGCCATGGCGAAGAGATGGTTGGTGTCGTTGGCGTCGGCAAGAATATCGGCACGTTTGGACATCAGTGCCATACGGGTTTCATCGGACCCTGGAAGGCGCATCAGCGTCGCGTTCTTGATCGCCGCGGAGACTGCCTTGTCCGCGGCGGTGCCGGAGATCACGGCAATCGTCACGCCGGGCTTGTCGTAGTCGGCCAGGTTGTTACCGAGGCCTGCGAACTTGGGGTTCTTTTTGTTGACCAGCAACGAGATCTGGTAGTCCGTGGCGGGCACGGAGAAGGCCACCGCTTTGGCACGCTCTGGCGTCTTATTGAGCGCCATTGCCATGTCCCATTTACCACTCTGCAAACCGGCCACCTGGTTATCCCAGCTGGTGTCAACGAACTGTGCCTTCACCTTCAGCACGTTCTCGGCGAAATCGCGGCAAAGGTCGACGAAGTAGCCGCTGTACTGACCTGAAGAGGGATCGCGCATCACGTAGGGTGCTGCTACCGCTGCGCCGCAGCGAAGGACCCCAGCCTTTTGCACGCTCTGCCATGTTTGTTCCTCGGCGTGGGCGGCGGGCTGGATCAGGAGGGTCAGCGCTGTGGTTATGCAAGCGAGGCTGCCACCGACTTTGCTGGAAAAGGACCGTGCCATGTTGAATCTCTCCGGTGATTTGTTCTTGTAGGCAGAAGAGTAAGCGGGCGAATCGTTGTTTTATGTTGAGTGCCGCATTGTGTGCAGCAGTGCATTCAGGCTATTGCGGTTGTGCGGAGTGTGTCAACACGCTGGAAATAATTTTTTGGAGCAAAGCACCCCCGCTCACGATGTTTTTGTGAGTGGGGGTGAAGGACGCGAGGGGATGATCGGGATGTTAGGCGGGCATATTGCTGAGGTGCAGTGTGTCTAGGAAACGCTCAAGGATGAGGTTCTGTCTGCGTCCTTTTCGGGTAGCGATGGCGATCTTGGAGTCGAAATACAGCCTACCAGGGTCCAGGGGCGCCATCAGCCCTTTTTCAACCCACGAAGCGGCGTAGTGGTCAGGGAGAAACCCGATATAGCTACCCGTCAGGATCAGAAACGCTATGCCTTCGCGGTCAGTGGCTGAAGCGGCAAAGTTCAGCAACTGGTGCAAGCCGATTGCCTCGGCTGTCATCCTGTAGGTTGGAACGACTGCATCGGCCAACATCAGGTCCTCGTCGCTAATGCTGGATGCCTTGGCAAACAGTGGATGCTCATGGCTGCAATACAGGTTGGATCGTTCCTCGTAGAGGAGGCTGTAGTCCAGCCCTGAGAGGGGAGAGATCAGTGGCACGGCCCCCGCATGAAGGTGCCCATCCAGCAGGCCGCGCTCGATTTCTCCAGGGGTGCTCATGCTTAGATTGATCCGGACCCCGCTGCCTTCAGCGCGAACCGCCTTGAGCGCGTGGGTGATGCGCATCTTGGGTTGCGTCACCAAGTTGTTCACGATCCCCAGATTGAGGTCGCCCCGCAGATGCTGGTGCATCTGGTTGACTTCGCTGCGGAAGCCTTCGATGGCAACCAGGACCGTTTCACTCGCTCGCAACACCTCGCGCCCTTGATCCGTCAGTGCGAAGCCGGCTCGGCCGCGCTGACAGAGCCGCATTCCCAGCCGTTTTTCAAGGTCGCCCATGTGCAGGCTGATAGCCGAGCGAGTAATGCCCAGGGCGCTCTCAGCACCGGAGAAACTGCCGCATTCGGCGACGGTCTTGAAGACTCGCAAAAGCCTTAAATCAAAATCACTGATCTGCTGTAGCGGTATTTTTTTTGTCATGCGTGAGCAATCCGATAACTGAGCGCAAGAAAATATAGATTTAACGTATGTGAGGTTCCGGCACAAGCTACGCCCATCATCCACGTTCAGGACCACTGTCATGAATCAGGCCTTGCAAGCACCGTTATCTCTGGCCAGTGGTCTCCGGCTCGAATCTCACTGGATGCCTTTCTCGTCGAACCGGAATTTCAAAAAAGACCCGCGATTCATCGTTGGCGCGAAAGGGAACTGGCTGATCGATGAGCATGGCCGTGAGGTGTTCGATAGCCTCTCAGGGCTTTGGACCTGCGGCGCTGGGCACTCCAGACAGGAAATCGCCGACGCTGTCGCGAAACAATTGGTGACCCTGGACTACTCACCGGCCTTTCAGTACGGGCATCCCCTCTCGTTCCAGCTCTCCGAGAAAATCGCCAGCCTTGCGCCGGGCAACCTCAATCACGTCTTTTTCACAGGATCGGGGTCGGAGAGTGCCGACACTTCCGTCAAGATGGCCCGAGCGTACTGGCGCCTGAAAGGTCAGCCGCAGAAAACGAAGCTGATCGGTCGCGCTCGTGGCTACCACGGCGTCAACGTGGCTGGCACTTCCCTGGGTGGCATCGGTGGCAACCGTAAGATGTTTGGCCAGTTGATGGATGTCGACCATCTGCCGCATACCTTGCAACCAGATCTTGCGTTTACCAAAGGCGCTGCTGAAACCGGTGGAGTCGCGCTCGCCGATGAGCTGTTGAAACTGATCGAACTGCATGACGCCTCGAACATTGCCGCGGTGATTGTCGAGCCGATGTCGGGGTCGGCAGGGGTGATCGTCCCACCGCAAGGTTACTTGCAGCGCCTCCGCCAGATCTGCGATCAGCACAACATCTTGCTGATTTTCGATGAAGTCATTACCGCTTTCGGTCGCATGGGCACCATGACCGGAGCAGAGTATTTCGGTGTCACACCGGACCTTATGAATGTGGCAAAACAGATCACCAATGGCGCCATTCCAATGGGCGCGGTGATCGCCTCGGGCGAAATCTATAACACCTTCATGTACCAAGCGTCTCCGGAGTACGCAGTTGAGTTCACTCACGGATACACCTATTCGGCCCATCCTGTGGCCTGCGCTGCCGGTCTAGCGACGCTGGAACTGCTTGAGAAAGAGCACCTGGTTCAACAGTCCGCGGACCTGGCACCGTATTTCGAGAAGGCCATTCATGGTCTGCGTGGGGCAAAGCACATCATCGATATCCGAAATTGCGGATTGGCTGGTGCGCTTCAGATCGCCCCTCGCGATGGCGATGCCGCTATCCGCCCATTCGAAGCAGGCATGGCGCTCTGGCGAGCTGGGTTCTATGTCCGCTTTGGCGGCGACACCCTTCAGTTCGGACCAACTTTCAATACCAAACCCCAGGAACTGGATCGTCTGTTCGATGCCGTGGGAGAAGCTCTCCAAGGCATCAACTGATCAGTCTGCGCACCCGCGCTTGCACCCATACAACAAACAAACAGCTTGGCACCAAGCTTGAGGAAAGAAGATGGCTACTATCAAGCACCTGATCCACGGTGAACACGTCGCTGACGATGCGCGCACCACTGACGTTTTCAACCCGGCCACTGGCCAGGCTATCCACAAGTTGGGTCTGGCGAGCCGCGCCACCGTGCAAAAGGCCATCGACTCGGCCCAAGCCGCCTTCCCGGCCTGGCGCAACACTCCGCCGGCCAAGCGCGCCCAGGTGATGTTCCGCTTCAAGCAACTTCTGGAGGCGAACGAGCAGCGTATTGCCCAACTGATCAGCGAAGAGCACGGCAAGACCATTGAAGATGCCATTGGTGAACTCAAGCGCGGTATCGAGAACGTCGAATTCGCCAGTGCTGCTCCCGAGATCCTCAAGGGCGAGTACAGCCGCAACGTCGGCCCAAACATCGACGCCTGGAGCGACTTGCAGCCAATCGGCGTTGTAGCCGGCATCACTCCGTTCAACTTCCCAGCCATGGTGCCACTGTGGATGTACCCACTGGCTATTGCCTGCGGTAACTGCTTCATCCTCAAACCGTCCGAGCGTGACCCAAGCTCGACTCTGCTGATCGCTGAACTGCTGCACGAAGCCGGCCTGCCAAATGGCGTGCTGAACGTGGTGCACGGTGACAAGGAAGCGGTGGACGCACTGATTGAGGCGCCTGAAGTGAAGGCCCTGAGCTTTGTCGGTTCGACCCCGATCGCCGAGTACATCTACGCTGAAGGCACCAAGCGCGGCAAGCGCGTGCAAGCCCTGGGCGGCGCCAAGAACCACGCGGTGCTGATGCCGGACGCCGAGCTGGACAACGCCGTTAGCGCGCTGATGGGCGCCGCCTACGGTTCGTGCGGCGAGCGCTGCATGGCGATCTCCGTGGCCGTGTGTGTAGGTGACCGGGTAGCTGATGCGCTGATCGCCAAGCTGGAGCCTCAGATCAAGGCACTGAAAATTGGTGCCGGCACCACCTGCGGCCTTGACATGGGCCCGCTGGTCACCGCTGCTGCGCGCGACAAAGTCGTGGGTTACATCGACGATGGCGTAGCTGCTGGTGCCAAAGTCGTCGTAGACGGTCGAGGCTTCAAGGTAGCTGGTAACGAGGACGGCTATTTCGTTGGCGGTACCTTGTTCGACCGCGTCACCCCGGAGATGCGCATCTACAAAGAAGAAATCTTCGGCCCAGTACTGTGCGTTGTGCGCGTGAACAGCCTTGAGGACGCGATCAAGCTGATCAACGATCACGAGTACGGCAACGGCACTTGCATTTTCACCCGTGACGGCGAATCGGCACGTCTGTTCTGCGACGAGATCGAAGTGGGCATGGTTGGCGTCAACGTACCGCTGCCGGTACCGGTGAGCTACCACAGCTTCGGTGGCTGGAAGCGCTCGCTGTTCGGCGACCTGCACGCTTACGGCCCGGACGGCGTGCGTTTCTATACCCGCAAGAAGGCCATCACCCAGCGCTGGCCGAAGCGCACCAGCCACGAAGCGGCGCAATTCGCGTTCCCCAGCAATAGCTGAGGACTCATGAGTTCGAGTGGCGGCGCTGTCGGCTGTTCTGACGGAGATACGCCGATGGCGCTGTCGCTCAACCTGTAGGAATCACCAGAGAGGGGCCTGATGGCCTGTCGGGCCAACCTTCTCACCCTTTGTCAAAAGCCTTGGCTGGAGACCTCGCCGCCACCACGCTGGCGGCTTTTCTTTGTCAGGCTGATCAATTAGAGGTCGCTGTGCATCATGGCAATCACCAACGAATACGTTAAAGGTCTGGACCGAGAATATGTGTTCCACTCGTGGTCGACGCAAGGTTTACTCAACCCCCTGGTGATCGCAGGCGGGGAGGGGTGCACGGTATGGGACCACGACGGTAAGCGCTACTTGGACTTCTCCAGCCAACTGGTAAATACCAACTTGGGTCATCAGCACCCCGCAGTCATCAAAGCGGTCCAAGAACAGGCCTCCACGTTGATGACCGTGGCCCCTGCGACCGCCAACCTCGCGCGAGGCGAAGCGGCCAAGCGCATCATTGAGCAAGCGCCGAAGGGCTTCAAAAAGGTGTTCTTCACCAACGGCGGCGCTGATGCCAATGAAAACGCCATGCGCATGGCGCGGCTGTTCACCGGGCGTGACAAAGTGCTGTCCGCCTACCGGTCGTACCATGGCAATACCGGCTCGGCGGTCGTCGCTACTGGTGACGCTCGTCGCGTGCCGAATGAATTTGCCCGTGGCCATGTCCACTTCTTCACCCCTTATCTATACCGCAGCGAGTTCAGCGCGCAGACCGAGGCCGAAGAGACCGCGCGTGCACTGCGTCATTTGCGCCGTGTCATCGAGGCGGAAGGTGCGAATTCGATCGCAGCCATTTTGCTGGAGAGCCTGCCAGGCACTGCCGGTATCTTGATGCCGTCCGCTGAGTACATGCAGGGTGTTCGAGCGCTGGCGACCGAGTTCGGCATCATGCTGATTCTCGACGAGGTAATGTCGGGCTTCGGCAGGACCGGCAAATGGTTCGCCCTGGAGCACTATGGTGTAGTGCCTGATCTGATCACCTTCGCCAAGGGCGTCAACTCGGGTTACGTCCCTGTGGGCGGTGTAGTGATCTCGGAGCAGATCTCCAGCTACTTCGAAACTCACTTCTTCCCAGGCGGCCTGACGTACTCCGGCCACCCACTGGCCATGGCCTCGATCGTAGCGTCCATTGACGCCATGCGCAGTGAGCGAGTAGTCGAGAATGCATTGGACATCGGCACCAACGTCTTGGGCCCGCGCCTGCGCGAGTTGCAGCAGCGTCACCCCTCGGTCGGCGAAGTCCGCGGTGCTGGCGTATTCTGGGCACTTGAACTTGTCAGCGACCAACAAAGCCGTGCCCCACTGGCCGCCGACAAGATGCAGGAAATCAAGGCCAAATTGTTGGAGCAGGGTCTGCTGCCGTTCGTGGTCGAGAACCGCATTCACGTGGTACCGCCATGCATTGTCAGCGCGGATGAAATTACGGCCGGTGTTGCCATCCTCGATGAGGTGCTTGGTTCGATTCTGGGCTGAGGCCGTAAGTTGACGGGTCGTGGTCATTGATCTCGCCAAAGCCGCCCTTAGTGGCGGCTTTTTCATGGATTTTGTAATCCGGCAGACGTACTACGATATGGCTACAGCTAAGTGCATCGGGTAGGAAATTGCTGAGCACCTAACTGCTGGTCTGATCGCTCATGGGCGGCCGTTTGCATTCCGCGCTCCCCTATATGCAGGAGACGTTACCAGTGACTTGAATTTGCTCCCCGAGTCAATCTCATGGCTAAGAGATATGGGAATAGACTCATGAGTTCGGTTTTGAGTTATTCAGCTCTATTGATTTTTTTTCAATGAGACTTCCCCAAGAAACTCCGGAGCTATGCCTACTGATAGTAAGCCTGAAATCAAAGTGCCGTGCATAAAAATGCCTTGCAGTAGGCATTTACGGTGCGATGTGTCATTAGTCAAAAAATACCGTCGGTGAGGATGCTTGGTGGAATGCAAAAGCTAATTCCAGATCCGACTCGATAACGCGGCTTCGGGATAACGGCGGGAGAGAGTCAAGAGCAAAGTAGTCCACATCTATTGTTTCATTACCACTTGAAGGATCATTGTCACCTACTTGATCGCAGAGGAAGAAAATTTTATAGAAATCGCGCACATCCTGCGTGTACTCGTGCTTGGCCTTGTGCCTGATGCTGTACAGCCTCCCTGGAGATACCTGGATTCCGGCTTCCTCCATGAATTCCTTACAGATATTTTCACCTGCTGAGAGACCCACATCCGCAAAGCCACCCGGGAGAGTCCACAAGCGATCACTTTTCTCTTTTACTAATAAGATTTTATCATCTTTGATCAATGCTCCCCGCACATCGACCTTGGGCGTGGCATATCCTTTGCCAAAGTCAGACACCAGACCCTCAATGCGAGATAACGGCACAGTAGCAAGATCAGACAACATTGTATGGGCAATCGTAGCGATCTGTTGGTATCGTTCTCGGTCAAATTCATCTTTACAGAAATGCAGGCCGGTAGATGCAAGTGCTTGAAGCTGTTTTGCGTGGCTGAGCCAGTTGTTCTCCATCGGATGCCTCCGTTCGCCAAGCTAAATTTCAAATCTACCTGACTGACGCTTCTGTGGGGTGCATTTGGTCGGATAAAGAATTGCAATGCCAAGCGATCGTTGGAGCCGATCGAGAAAACTTACGATGGACATGTTGAGGGTCACGTTCGCGATCCTAAACTCTTTATTCGTGGTTGCTTCGACAACAGGGTGAGGTGAACCAGAAGGGGACATTTCCGACTCTGAGCGACCCTGTATCAGTGAAACATAAGCCAGGCTAAGCCTGGCTTATGTTTTTTGCGTCGACGCTGTTCAGGCCGGCAGGGCCAGGCGAGCCACCTCGGCAAAGTAGTGTGCTCCGGTGACAAGAATCTCGTCGTTAAAATCGTAGGAGGCATTGTGCAGAGGCGTAGCCCCTTTTTGCCCGCCTGCGCCATTGCCAATAAAGACGAAGTTGCCAGGTATCCGCTGAATGAACGCGCCAAAATCTTCCGAGATCATCATCGGCATGACATCGCCATCCACTGCTGACTCGCCCACTGTATTACGCGCCGCTGCAACGGCCAATGCGGTTTGCTCAGGCCAGTTCACTGTAGGTGCAAACTCATGGGTGTACTCGAACGTGCAGGTAGCGCCGTGTGCGGCGCATGTACCCAGGCATAATTCGCGCATGCGAGTTTCCAGTAGGGCTTGTACGCTTGGGGCGTAACTGCGGGTGTCACCCTTGATGACCACATGAGTGGGAATTGCGTTGCGAATGCCGTCGGTTGTGAATTCGGTGCAGGACACAACGGCGGACAAGCTGGGATCCACGTTGCGCGCAACCACTGTTTGCAACGCCAGTACGATCTGCGCCCCGATAACCAGAGGGTCGATTCCCATGTGCGGGCGAGCAGCATGAGTCCCTTGTCCGTGGATTCGGATGATGAAGTTGTCCTCGCTGGCCATGATTCCGCCCACTCGGGTTGCGATGTGACCGGCAGGCATGCCTGGCATGTTATGGGCGCCGTAGAGAGCGTCGACGGGAAAGCGCTCGAACAGCCCGTCTGCCATCATGGCTTTGGCGCCACAGCCGTGTTCCTCCGCTGGCTGGAAGATGAAGCGCACAGTGCCATTGAAATTGCGACGTTGGCATAATAGTTCTGCCGCCCCCAAGATCATGGCCATGTGGCCGTCATGCCCGCAAGCATGCATCTTGCCGCTGATGCAGGATGCATGATTGAGATGAAGCGCTTGTTCGGTAATGTTTAGAGCGTCCATGTCGGCTCGAAGGCCGATGCAGCCGTCACCGTCGCCGACGCGCAGGCTGGCGACAAGCCCGGTACCGCCAATGCCTTGGAAGACTTGCAGGCCGAAGCTCTCAAGGATGTGAGCGACCCGGACTGCGGTGTCGAACTCCTCGAAGCCTATTTCGGGGTGGCGATGGAAAGCATGACGCCAGGATCTGAGGCGCTGCTCGAAAGTTGCGTCAAAGGTCATCGTGACAAATCCTGGTCATTGGGAAAGGGGAGGGTGTGCTGCTGTGGTAACGGGAAGCAGCTCAGTCGCATCTGCGGGATGATCTGTCCGATGCCACACCACGCTCTCTGCAAGGTAAGGTGTGTGATATCCACTGCGTACACCCAGCATGTAGAAGGCAAGCGCAACGCCAGCAACGACCAGCATGTCCCAGCCTTCGGCGAGCAGCCCGATGCCCCCAAACGCCTCGCTACCGATGTAGGAAACAAGTGCCATGCAAGGTAGATAGCCGATCAGCCACCCTGCGGCGGCTAACTCCCTGCCGAATCCTTTCCAGCCTTGTTTGGCTTGGTAATAGAAGAACAGCGGCAGGGCCCCGACAACCAGCAAGATCACTTGGCCCGTCAGCGGCCAGCGCGCCCAGTACAGGACGAGCGAAGCACACACGAATGCGAATGGTGCAATGAACTGCATGCCCTTGAGGCGCAATGGTCGAGGTACATCGGGTGCAGTCACGCGCAGCGACATCAGGCTCACAGGGCCTGTCAGGAAGGAGATGATGACGGCAACCGAGATTACGGCCGCCAAGGTTCCCCAGCCGCGGAAGAAGAAAAGGAAGATGAAAGAGACCGCCAGGTTGAACCACATGGCCGGACGAGGGACCCCATAGAGCGGGTGGAGGTTGCCGAACACCTTGGGCATGGTGTTGTTTCGCTCCATGGCGTAGATCATCCGCGCCGTGGTGGCGGTATAGATCGAGCCTGTCCCGGAAGGGCTGACGAAGGCATCGAGGTACAGCAGCATGGCTAGCCAGTTCAAGTTCAATGCCAGTGCGAGCTGCGCCAGTGGCGAGTCGAAATTCAAGCTATGCCAGCCAGTGGCGATGCTTTGTGGGCTGACTGCTCCGATAAACGCGACCTGTAGCAACACATAGACCACCAAGGCAATGAGCACTGAGCCAATCAACGCGAAGGGGATGCTTTTGCCAGGGTTGCGTGCCTCACCGGCCAAACTCACTGGGCTCTGGAAACCGTTGAAGCTGAATACGATGCCGCTGGCTGCGACGGCGGTGAAGACTGCCGACCAACCGTAAGGGGCGAAGCTTGAAGCTGTACCGTCGCCAAAATTCTCGGTATTGAAGCTCGCCCAGATCAGAGTCACACCGGTCAAAGCCGGTACTACCAACTTGAAGGTGGTGATAGCAGTGTTGGTCTTGACGAACAGCTTCACCCCCCAGTAGTTGAGGGCAAAATAAACCAGTACGAGTGCGGCACTCGCCCACAGGCCGTGGGTAGTCAGTTCCCCGTTGGTGACCATGGATTGGGCCCACGGGTAGGGCCATGAGGCCATGTACTGCACCGAGGCGATGGCCTCGATTGGAATGACCGAAACGATGGAAATCCAGTTTGCCCAGGCTGCCAGGAAACCGGTCAGTGAACCATGGGAGTAACGGGCATAGCGCACCATGCCGCCTGACTCGGGGAACATGGCGCCCATCTCGGCATAGGTCAAGGCGATAGCCAGCACGACCACTGCACCGATAACCCAAGCCAGGATGGCGGCAGGCCCCGCGATTGCTGAGGCATGCCAAGCACCGAAAAGCCAGCCGGAGCCGATGATAGAGCCCAGGCCCGTAAGCATGAGTGACCACGGCCCTATATTGCGAGCGGTTTTTTGCATGATGAACTCCACTGTTATTTTTGTCTGGAGCAGCCCGTCCGAGGTGTGCAGGCGCACACCTCAGCGGGATCAGGAAAGGCCGGCAATTAGGTGCGGGATTGCCAATCCACTTGACGCTTGAGTACGGAGTCGCTCGACTCGCCCACCAGCTCTTCGTAAACGCCCGGGGCCGTTGCACCCTCGGTACTGATAAGCAACACGCGCGATTGCGCATCGAGCCCGACGTCCGCAGCCAAGCTTGGGGACTGCATCAGTCGGGTCAGGGCAGAGAGACCTGCAACTGCGGACTCACCCGCAACTAACGGAATGTCTTGCTGGCTTCCTTGAGCCAATCGTTTCATCGATGCCACGGCTTCGTGATCCTCAATGGTCATGAAGAAGTCAACGCATGGCCGCAGGAACTGCCAGGCCAGAGGTGAGGTCTCACCGCAGGCCAAGCCTGCCATCACAGAATCCACCGAGCCAGTTGCTTTGGCTGCTTTGCCGGACTTTGCGCTTTGATAAAGGCAGTCCGCTTGCGACGGTTCAACAACGATGATGGTAGGGCGTTGCTCAGCAAAGTGCTCCCACAGGTAACTGGCAATACCCGCTGCCAGGCCCCCCACGCCGCCTTGCAGGAATACATGAGTAAACGGTGGCCTTGGTGTGCTCTGTGCTTGCAAGTCTTCAATGATTTCAGCGGGAATGCTGCCATAGCCTTGCATCACATCCCTGGGGATATCCTGATAGCCCTCGTAGGAAGTATCAGATACGACCAGCCAGCTGTTGCGCTCTGCCAGGCTGGCCGCTTCCTCGACAGATTCGTCGTAGTTGCCGGGAATGCGTACGATCTGTGCGCCATAGGCAGCGATGGCCGTCTCTCGCTCGACGCTGACGTTGGCATGCAGCACGATTACGCAGCGGCAGCCAATACTCTGGGCTGCGGCAGCCAACGCACGTCCGTGGTTGCCATCGGTAGCACTGATGACAGTGAAGTTGGCCAGCTCGGCGGAATGCTTGCCGGCAAACAGGTCGGCAGCGTTGAACTGGCGACCAGCGAAGGTACGCATGATCAGGCGCACCAAAGCAATCGGCGCCCCGAGCGCCTTGAAACTGCCCAGTTGCGAACGCACCGATTCATCTTTCACCCATACCTGGGCCACGCCCAGTTCACTAGCAAGACCTGGCAGGTCATACAGCGGGGTGCCATTGGCATTGATGCTCGACCACTGGCCAAGCCACTGGCGACTTTGGTTGGCACTGGCGATGCTCATGATCCGCTTGAGATCATCAGGGTAGGGTTGACGCGTTACGTTCGGGTTCGCTAACAGCATTTCGGACTCCAATGGCAGGCAAAGTGGGGCTACTGCCGCCGGTAATTACCGGCGAGCACATGTGGGTAGGGGAGATCAGTGGGGCGTGATCAAGCGCCGCTGGACGACATCCAGCAGCACTTCAGCACCTTTGAGCAGTTGGTCATCGTCAGTATGTTCGCGGGGGTTATGGCTGATGCCTCCACGGCTGGGCACAAAGATCATGGCGGCAGGCGCAATGCGGGCAATCATCTGCGCATCGTGGCCTGCGCCCGAAGTCATGCGGCGGTGGCTGAAGCCAAAGCGTCGGGCAGAGTCTTCGATAGCATTTGCCAGGGATGAGTCAAAGGTCACAGGCTGGAATCGCACCAGTTGCTCAGTTTCAATCGACACCCCTTCTTCTTCGCCAATTTCTGCAAGTCGCGCGGCAAGTTGTTGTTCAGCTTTCAGCAGTTTGCTTTCGTCCGGGTCCCTGAGGTCGACAGTGAAGCTGGCACGACGCGGGATAACGTTGATCACATTAGGCTCGAAGGTCATGCAGCCGATAGTCGCGAGGGTGGTAGCGCTGCTTTTGGCAAGGTGCCGCAACTCGGTGGTGATGGCGCAAGCCACATAGCCTGCGTCGTGCCGCATGCGCGTAGGCGTAGTACCAGCATGGTTGGCATTGCCTTTTACGGTCACCTGCTGCCAGGAAATCCCCTGCAAATTTTCCACCACGCCAATCAAAGTGTTTTCAGCCTCCAGAATGGGGCCTTGTTCGATGTGCAACTCCAGGTATTCGTGGGGCACCATGAACCCTGGTTCCAGCTCGCCGGCATAGCCGATTCGTGCAAGCTCGTCACCCAGGCGGCTGCCGTCGGTACCCACGGTGTTCAGGGCGTCTTCAACACTCAAGCCGCCGGCATAGACCAGCGAGCCCATCATGTCCGGTTGGTAGCGCACACCCTCCTCGTTGGTAAAAGCGCCCACGGTGATGGTGCGCGCTGGCAAGACGCCTGCCTCACGGTATGCGCGCTGTACGGCCAGACCAGCCAGCACACCGTAGCAGCCGTCCAGGGCCCCGGCGTTGGTGACCGTGTCGATATGCGAACCCATCATGAAGGGGCGATCGTGTCCGGTGTCGCTTGCGCAGCGGAGCGAACCAAAAATATTGCCGATACGATCAATCTGAATGTCCAGTTCCAGCTCGCGCATCCAGGCCACTACTTGATCGCGGCCCGCTTTTTCCGCATCGCTGAGCGCGATACGCGTCCTGCCGCCGTGGGTCAGGTCAGTACCGATATCGCCCAAGGTCTTGATCTGCTGAAGAAGCTTCGCACCATTCAATTGCAAGCCAGACAAATTGGTCATTTTTATCTCCCCAGTGCGAAGGGCGGATGCCCCGATGTTCGCATTCTTGTTCTGTGGTTAGGTAAAAATGATATTCCATTAGGTGTGTATGAAAGCTTGATTTTGTGCCTGTTCTCGTAGTTTTATTGCGTTTTATCGCTTCAATCTATGGATTCATTTCGAGTTGACCATGAGCCTTGATTCCTTCGACCGTGCCTTGCTGGACGTGGTCCAGCGTGATGCAACAACATCCCAGATCGATCTTGGCGAGCAGGTAAGTCTCTCCTCTGCGGCGGTCAATCGGCGATTGAAGAGATTGGGTAGCGAAGGGGTGATTCAGCGCACAGTAGCGCAGGTGAACCCTGCGAGCCTGGGTTACATGCTGACCGTCATTACCGAGGTTGAGGTTGAGAGTGAGCGGTTGGAGCTGCTGGATGAAATGAAAAGGACTTTCATGTCGTGTCCGCAGGTTCAACAGTGCTACTACGTTGCAGGGGAGTGTGATTTCGTACTGATCATGCTGGTCAGGAACATGGAGCAGTACACGCAGTTGACCAGAGCGCTGTTTTTCCAGAGCAACAACGTCAAACGCTTCAAAACATTGGTTTCAATGAGCAATGTCAAAACCGGGCTCGCGGTGCCGACCGACCTGGAAGATTGAGCGTGGAATGCGACGGGGCCAACTGTCGTTGCCCCCGTGCGGTGCTGCTGAACTTGCTTGCTACCCGTTATCGCTGGGCGAAGGCAACCAGGGCTTCGAGTGTTGAGGACTCAATGGTTTCCTGTTCTGCATTCTCCGCCAGGAAGAGCCAGGTCTCGATCACTGAGTCTGGGTTCAGCGATACGCTGTCGATTCCTTGTTCCATTAACCACTTGGCCAGGTCCGGGTGGTCCGACGGGCCCTGGCCGCAGATGCCGATGTACTTGCCAGCCTTGTTGCAGGCCTGGATCGCGTTGGCCAGCAGCTTCTTCACCGCCGGGTTACGCTCGTCGAACAGGTGAGCAATGATACCGGAATCGCGGTCCAGGCCCAGGGTCAGCTGGGTCAGGTCGTTCGAACCGATGGAGAATCCGTCGAAGTATTCGAGGAATTCCTCGGCCAGGATGGCGTTGGACGGCAGCTCGCACATCATGATCACGCGCAGGCCGTTGTCGCCGCGGGCCAGACCGTTTTCGGCAAGCAGGCCGACGACCTGGCTGGCTTCGCCCAGGGTGCGCACGAACGGCACCATGATCTCGACGTTGGTCAGGCCCATCTCGTTACGCACACGCTTGAGCGCACGGCATTCCAGCTCGAAGCAGTCACGGAACGACTCGCTGATGTAGCGCGAAGCGCCGCGGAAGCCCAGCATCGGGTTTTCTTCTTCCGGCTCGTACAGCTTGCCGCCGATCAGGTTGGCGTACTCGTTGGACTTGAAGTCCGACAGGCGCACGATGACCTTTTTCGGCCAGAAGGCCGCAGCCAGGGTGCTGATGCCCTCGACCAGCTTCTCGACGTAGAAGCCGACCGGGTCGCTGTAGCCGGCGATGCGCTTGTCGACGCTGTCTTTCAGGTCGGGCGGCAGGCCCGCGTAGTTCAGCAGCGCCTTGGGGTGCACGCCGATCATGCGGTTGATGATGAACTCCAGGCGCGCCAGGCCGACACCGGCGTTGGGCAGCTGGGCGAAGTCGAAGGCGCGGTCCGGGTTGCCGACGTTCATCATGATCTTGAACGGCAGGTCGGGCATGGCGTCGACCGAGTTCTGGCGCACGTCGAAGCCCAGTTCGCCTTCGAAGATGAAGCCGGTGTCGCCTTCGGCGCAGGACACGGTCACGCCCTGGCCGTCTTTCAGTACCTGGGTGGCGTTGCCGCAACCGACCACGGCCGGGATGCCCAGCTCACGGGCGATGATCGCCGCGTGGCAGGTACGCCCGCCACGGTTGGTGACGATGGCCGCAGCGCGCTTCATCACCGGTTCCCAGTCCGGGTCGGTCATGTCGGAGACCAGTACGTCGCCGGGCTGGACCTTGTCCATTTCGGACACATCCTTGATCACGCGGACCTTGCCGGCGCCGATACGCTGGCCGATCGCGCGGCCTTCGACCAGCACGGTGCCTTTCTCTTTGAGCAGGTAGCGTTCCATGACGTTGGCGCTGGCGCGGCTCTTCACGGTCTCAGGACGTGCCTGGACGATGTACAGCTTGCCGTCGTCACCGTCCTTGGCCCATTCGATGTCCATCGGGCGCTGGTAGTGCTGCTCGATGATCATGGCCTGCTTGGCCAGCTCGTTGACTTCGGCATCGCTCAGGCAGAAGCGCGCACGCTCGGCACGGTCGACTTCGACGGTCTTGACCGAACGACCGGCCTTGGCCTCGTCGCCGTAGATCATCTTGATCGCCTTGCTGCCCAGGTTGCGGCGCAGGATGGCCGGGCGGCCAGCCTGCAGGGTGTTCTTGTGCACGTAGAATTCGTCAGGGTTGACCGCCCCCTGCACCACGGTTTCGCCCAGGCCGTAAGCACCGGTGATGAACACCACGTCGCGGAAGCCCGACTCGGTGTCGAGGGTGAACATCACGCCGGCAGTGCCGGTTTCCGAACGGACCATGCGCTGCACGCCGGCCGACAGGGCCACCAGCTTGTGGTCGAAGCCCTGGTGCACGCGGTAGGCGATGGCGCGGTCGTTGAACAGCGAGGCGAACACTTCCTTGGCCGCCCGGATCACGTTGTCGACGCCACGGATGTTGAGGAAGGTTTCTTGCTGACCGGCGAAGGACGCGTCCGGCAGGTCTTCGGCGGTGGCCGAGGAACGCACGGCGACGGCCATGTTGTCGTTGCCGGCGGCCATTTCGGCGAAGGCCGTACGGATTTCCGAATCAAGGCGCGCCGGGAACTCGGCTTCCATGACCCACTGGCGGATTTGCGCGCCGGTCTTGGTCAGGGCATTGATGTCGTCGACGTCCAGCGCATCGAGCGCCGCGTGAATGCGGTCGTTCAGCCCGCTCTGTTCGAGAAAATCACGGTACGCCTGAGCCGTAGTGGCAAAGCCGCCCGGCACCGACACGCCAGCACCGGCAAGGTTGCTGATCATCTCGCCCAGGGATGCATTCTTGCCCCCCACATGCTCCACATCATGAACGCCGAGCTTATCGAGGGAAACTACATACTCAACCACGTTTGACTCTCCGGTAATTGTTGCGGGTACAGATGCAGCATTCAGGATTTTTGAAGGTCATTCAGGCAGTGGGGCCCGTACCTTCGAGTGCTGAGTGGATTGGTGCGAAGTCTTGCGCGAGTTCATCAGGCCCAAGCAGATGATCACGACTGCCAATAGCCCGGTCGCGGTGATCTCTGGGCGATACGCAGGAATGAAGAACATGCTGATCAGCGCCCCGCTGATGAACACGATCACCAACCAGGTCAGCCATGGGAACAGCCACATGCGGAACTCCAGAGTCTTGCCGGCAGCCAGCATCTTCTTACGCAGGCACAGTTGGGAAACGGCTATCACGAGATAGACCAGCAATGCCACTGCACCCGAAGTCGAAAGCAGGAACTTGAACACGTTCTCAGGTGCGAAGTAGTTGATAAAGGTCGCCACCACGCCGAGAACAGTGGTACTGGCCACGGCAGCAAACGGCACCTTCGACTGGTTGACGCGCTTCAGGAAGCGTGGGGCATCGCCGCGCTGCGCCAGCGAGTAGAGCATCCGCGACCCGGTGTAGACTTGGGAGTTCATGCAGCTTGCAACGGCCAGCAGAACCACGACGTCGATGATCAGCTTGGCATTAGGAATACGCATGATTTCCAGCGCACGTTGGAAGGACCCCACTTCCGGCAGGCGAGGGTCGTTCCAAGGGACAATGGACAGGATCATCACGATGGAGAGAAGGTAGAAGACGCAGATGCGCCACACTACTGAATTGGTCGCGCGAGTGATCTGTCGAGCTGGATTCTTCGACTCGGCGGCGGCGATGGTAACCACCTCGGCGCCGATGAAGCTGAACATGGTGGTCAGCATCGCCCCGACGATTGCGGCCAGGCCATTAGGCGCGAACCCACCATGCAGCGCCATCAGTTGCCCCATACCGCTGACTTCGCGTTCCGGCAGCAGCCCCATGAGCGCCGCGCAGCACAGGGCAATGAAGCCAATGATGGCGATGATTTTCAACAGTCCGAACCAGAACTCGAACTCGCCGTAACGAGCGACACTGAAGAAGTTGGAGCAAGTCAGGACCAGGATGAGCGCGGAGGCAATCACCCAGGTGTCCAATGCGGGTAACCAAGCGTTGATGATGTTCGCCGCTGCGATGGCTTCCAGTGGAATTGCCAGCACCCAGAACCACCAGTACAGCCAGCCGATGCTGAATCCGGCCCAAGGTCCGATGGCGCGGTCAGCGTAGGTGGAAAAAGATCCTGTATCTGGGGAGGCAACCGCCATTTCACCCAGCATCCGCATCACCAATACGACTAATGCCCCCGTGAGAATGTAAGCCAGGAGTGCAGCAGGGCCTGCTTTAGCGATTGCATGGCCGGAGAAAACAAAAAGACCGGCACCGATCACTCCGGCTATGGACAGCATGGTGACGTGACGCTGCTTCAAGCCGGGTGCAAGTGATGTGTTGGACATGGTTAGACTCAGTAATTGTTTTTGGAACGTTCTAATCCGGAAGTCGCGAGAGCCCAGTACTGAGCAATGCCTCAGCACTCGGTCTTTCAGTCGCGCTGCCCTTAGAAGGGCGATTCGGTGCTCAGCGAAAGCTCAGCAGGATCATGGCCAAGCAGCTCGCATAGCGCCTCAACGATGATCTGGTGATCCTGTCGATCTGGTAGGCCGGAAACGGTGACAGAGCCGATTACTCCGGTGCCTCGCACAATGATTGGGAATCCTCCCCCCACGCTGGCGTAATCAGCTGGGGACAAGAAATAACGCTGAGTGATGTCTTGGTTATCGAGTGCCAGTTGATAGCGAAGTCGATAGGAGCTGCGCAGAAAACGCTGCACGGTGTTGCTCTTTCGTCTGACCCAATCCTGGTTGTCCGCAGTCATCCCTGTGCGGGCAGCGAAAAAGAGTGGGCGGTCAAAGCGGCGTATGTCGATTACCAGCGGCCACGACTGAGCTGCCGCCTGTTGGTATAGAAAGGTGCCAAGCTCCCACGCACGCTCTTCGTCGAAGCTTGGAAATTGAAGGGTTTCTTCCTGGCGAATCAACACTGCCAGCTCGTCTTTCAAACTCATATCAATCTCCCTCTACTGGCCTGATGTCAGCCAGCGCTCTACCGATCTCTACAGCATGTACCTGATCAATTGGTGAGTTAAATCCATATTTTCTTACGTATAGGTATAGTTTTTCTGCCCTATGCATTTCGCCTAGGGGCAATTTTCTGTCCCTCGTCAGCGGCTTTAAGAGGATCGTTGAACGGATGCCTAAGGCTCTTGACAGCTCCTAGCATAATTTTTATTTTGAGTGCAGTCATGCACACAAAGTCGCATGCACCAACGTGTCGTACCTTTCTGCCAAAAAAACAATGATTTTCAGTGAGGTTCAAAATGTCCCGTTCCGTTTCCGCTCCTCTGAAGGCAATCTTTGTCGCTGTCAGCATGTGCAGCGCGCTAATCGCTCAATCAGCCCAAGCTGCTGAGACCTCCCTCTGGCAGGACGTTCAGAAAGCCGGCGTACTACGTTGCGGCGCAGCGGTGGCGGCGCCTTACGTCATGCGTGACGCCAAGAGCGGTGACTACAGCGGATATTTCGTGGACCTATGCCGCGACTTCGGCGAGAAAGTGCTCAAGGTCAAGGTCACGTTCGTTGATACGAACTGGGATAACCTTGTGGCTGGGCTTCAAAGCAGCAAATGGGACCTGGCCATGGCGCTGAACCAAACGCCGGAGCGCGCTCTGGCGGTCGCCTTCACGGTGCCGGCAACTGACTATCAGGTGTCGTTGCTGGTGAACAAGGCGAACCCCAAGCTGGCGGATGTAAAGGACGACATTGCTACGTTGGACAAGCCAGAGATCACATTCGCGGTGATGTCGGGAACCGCACAGGACAAGGCAATTACGTCGGTAATCCGCAACGGCAAGATCATGCGTTTGCCGGGGATGGATGAAGCTCGCCTGGCCGTCATGTCCAAGCGTGCAGATGTCCTGGTTGATGCAAGCGACACCAACCATCTCTTCGCACTCGCCAACCCAGACTGGACACGGGAGATCCTCCCAAAACCAGCCTTAGCCAAACAAGGCGTTTCGTTCGGCGTGCGCCGTGACATTTCTCCCGCTGACCTAGAGGTGCTCAACATCTACCTGCGTCAGCGTCGTGATACGGGCGAGATCCAACAGTTGGTCGATAAGGCCTCTACAGAGGCAAACGCTGCCAAATAATTTTATGGAAAGCCGCTGGTTCGTTCACGACCTAGCGGCTTTTTATCAACCTCGACAAAGGAAGGTGAGCACTCATGAGTGACGCGATACGACCCTTAGGTGGGCAGACTGTGCTGGTAACCGGGGCCTCTGGTGGCATCGGTGCTGCCATTGTTGAGCGACTGGCAGCTGAAGGTGCCCGGCCTGTAATTCACTACAGTCGTGATGAAAAAGGTGCACTGGATCTCTTGAGCCGAATCGGTGGCAACGGCTGGGTTGTTCAGGGGGATCTAAGCGATGAATCCGGTCCTGAACGTCTCTGGCAAGCAGCTCTAGATGTGTGTGGTGGCAGAATCCACGGGTTGGTTAACAATGCGGGTATCCGCACCGAGATACCTCTCGATGCACCGTCCTCGAAGTGGCGCGAAGCTTGGCGGCGGGAGTTTCAGGTCAACTTCTTCGCTGCTGCGGATCTGTGTCGTGAGGCTGTTGCGCATTACCGTGCCCAGGGTGGGGGGCGTATTATCAATATGGCTAGCCGCGCGGCCCAGCGCGGTTATGCCGCTGACGCACTGCCATATGGTTCAAGCAAGGCAGCGTTGATCAACCTAACCAAATCTCTCGCTCGCAGCGTTGCCGGCGATGGTGTCGTGGCGGTGGCCATTTCTCCAGGGTGGGTGCGCACGGACATGGCTGAGCAGTTCATAGCCCAGCATGGAGAAGCTGCGGCAGTCTCCGATATTCCCGTCGGCCGAATGGCCAGCCCGGCAGAGATTGCTGAATTGGTTGCGTTCACACTCCGTCCGACTCAAGCGTCGCTGAACGGCGCTACCCTTGATGTGAACGGTGGAAGCTACATCCGTTAACTGCACGGGCTAATAGAGGTTACAAGGGCGGGTAGCACATGTCCTCACGGCTGTTACCCGCTTTGAGTGCGTCGAAGGCTGATGCCTTTTCCCCAATACGTTTTGATTTCATAGCCTGATGCCATCGACTTCAGGGTTTTACGCAGATAGTTGAGTTGCACTTCGATTATTTTTGTGCCGGGATCAAATTCATATCCCCATACTTCTTTAAGAATTACCTTTCTGCTGACTATGCATTCTGCATTTTGCGCAAGTAGATGCATAAGTCTAAATGGCGTGGCCTTGAGCCGGTAATAAGTCCCTTCGGAATGAATCTCATTATTGAGGGCATTCAATATTAGATATTTACCGTTTCTCGGATTTTTTACATCTGTTCCAACGTAAAGATTCGGACAATAGCTCACAGTCAAACCATGCAAATTGGACGCCTGGGAGGGGATTCTATGATGTATGCAGTGCTGAGTGCAACGGACCAAATGGTTAATTACTGATCAATGTCGCACCGCAGCGGAGCCGTATTGCGCTTATTTACTCGCTAATCGCCGGCCAATCGTATGAAACAAGTGCTGGTGCACGACGATGTGTGCCGGCGTACTCTTGAGCCCCGCAGCATGTGATTCTGGCAACGATCAATGATCTCCAGTGTTACACCTAGCTCCTGCATCATTGTCGCGCCAGTTCGACGCAAATCATGCGGAGTCCATTCACCCTTAGTCCCTTGGCCTAGCACCAAAGAATCGTCATGATGGCGGCCGGATAGAGGCTTGCTACGATTCTTGAAGCAGCATTGCCGATCCCCGATCAGCTTACTGACTGTTTTAGTATCGACATGACCGCTTTCATCCTTGCTGGGGAAGCAGAAAGAGGTGTGACCGGTTTCTTGCCAAAGACGTGTGAACTGGTTCCGTGCGAATGTTGATAGGAATATATGGTGATCCTGCCGTTTGCCTTTGTGTCCTTTAGTGGCTTCCGCAGGAATAAACCAGGTACCTTTATCCAGATCAACATATCGCCATTCGGATTTCAGCAGTTCGCCAATGCGGCAGAGCGTACTGAGACAAATCCAGACAGCGCATTGCACTCGAGGATTTACAGGTCGGATACCGGAGTATTTTTGGCCAACGGGCAGGGCGTCGTACTCACGCGCTAGTTGTACGAAAATCTGATGCAGCTCTTGGATTTCGCCAATGCTGAGAAGGCGGTCGCGCTGCTCCTGGTAGTTATGATCAAGCAGTTTGTTGACATCAACCAGGTCGGCGGGGTTTCCGTCGATCATCAGCGTACGCCACGGCTTACGTTTTTCGGCCCATCGCAGCATCTGACCGATGTCCTTGCTGAGGATCACGACGGTACGGTTTAAACCACGAGACTTGACCGAGCGCAGCACGCCGAGCAGGTCTTTTTCGGTGATGGTGCGCAGCGGCTTATCCCCAATAGCCGGTAAAGCGGCATCGGCTTCCTATGATTGGACTGATGCATAGCTGATACCCTCGCACCAGTGCGATCAAGATCGAATTAGGCAGTTGCCTCATATCACCCTCCGGGCAGAAGGGCGCAATTTGGAGCCTTCAGGCGTGTCCTCAATGCTAAAGCCGGCTGCCATTAGCTCATCACGCAAAGCGTCTGCTTTAGCAAAGTCTCGCGACGCGCGCGCCTGATCCCTCGCGTCCAATAGGGGTTGAAGATGATGCTGACGACGTCGCGTTTGACCGACGTCGGCAGGTGCGGTCAATGCGCTGAGGGCTGTTTCAGGATCCTGCTGAAGGATGCCTAGTAGGGCGGCAGAATTGATCAGCTTCGCTTTGCTCAGTGCTTTATCTTCATGAGTGGCGGCGGTGTCGAGTTCCGATCGCAGCACATGAATACGGGCGATTGCTTCGGTTACGCACAAGTCATTCTTCAGCGCCTCAAGCACTTTTTCATCTGGCCTGACGCCGGGGGTGGGAATGACCGATTTGGCTTTTGAAAGCGAGCAGTAGAGTCGGCTCAACGTTTGGACCGCGCTTTGCAAACGCTGGGCATTCCAATCCATCGGACGACGATAATGTGTGGAGAGCAAAGCGAAGCGAACAGCTTCGCCAGGGGCATGGGCTAGGAGGTCTCGGACTAGCAGAACGTTTCCTAATGACTTGGACATCTTCTGCCCATCTACCGTGACGAAGCTGTTATGCACCCAGGTTCGGCAGTACAGAGTGCCGTTTGCACAGGCTCCCTGAGCGATCTCATTTTCGTGATGAGGAAAAATGAGGTCTTGGCCTCCGCCATGAATATCGATTGTATGCCCGAGGTGGCGCCCGATCATCGCGGTGCACTCCACATGCCAGCCGGGCCGACCTCTACCCCACGGACTTGCCCAACCAGGCAGTTCGGGTGTGGATGGTTTCCACAGCACGAAGTCGAGCGGGCTGAGCTTGTAGGGTGCAACCTCCACACGAGCACCGGCCATCATGTCCTTAGGGGAGCGGCCTGATAACTCACCGTATGCAGGGTAGGAGGGCACGTGGAAAAGCACGTGCTCTTGCTCAACATACGCATGACCGCGTTCGACAAGTCGCTGGATCAGACTAATGATCTCTGGGATATGATGCGTTACGCACGGTTCAAGATCGGGCGGGGCGATTCCAAGAGCTTCCATGTCCTCATGGTAGGCATCGATGAATCGAGTCGTAATGTCCGCGATAGGGCATCCTGACGCGATCGCTGCCGCATTGATCTTGTCGTCCACATCTGTGAAATTACGGGCGTATATCACCTCTTTGAATTCTTGTCGCAGCAGCCTGGCGAGGATGTCGAAAACCACCGCGGGCCTGGCATTTCCGATATGGGCGTAGTTGTAGACGGTCGGGCCGCATACATACATGTTCACGCGGTCGGGCTGTTCCGTGCGCAGCGCTTCTTTCTGACGGGTGAGCGTGTTGTGTAGGAAAATGGCCGACGTCATACGCTGATGCCTTCGATATGTGCCGCCTTATCCTTGAAAGCTCGGAACGTCATTTCGATCATTTCACGAGTAACGTCTTGGGTAATGAAGACCAAGCGAGACCTTCTGTCTTCGTTCGGCCATGCCGGCAGTGGAGCAGGTTGATGGAAGATGTGTTGGACGCCGTGCAGAGCGGCGGGGGTGTCAAATCCTTCAAGATTGATGATGCCTTTAACCCGGAGAATCCTGTTTCCGAGCACGGTCATAAGAACCTCTAGCCAACACTCAAGAGCCAGCTCACTGATGGGATTGTCGATGGTGAAGCAGAACGCACGAATTCGGTCGTCATGTCGGTTCACGTCGTACTGCGGAGCGCGCAGGCCGGCAGAGAACAGGCCTCGATTCATGCTGTCCTGTGGCTGGAGCGCGATCTGGAATTTCGGTGTTTCTCCCGTCTTGTAGGATTTCTCATTTAGCCAGCGCCCTACGTCAGGCAACTTGCCCTCATAGCTGAACAGTCCAAGATCTAGGATCTTCTGAGCCTGCAACTCGCCATTCAGGATTTCCCAGCGAGGAGCTGCTGGATTGATGTCAGAAATCCGTTCAAGAAGCTCAGCCCGAGCTTCCAGACTCATCAGGTCGCCTTTGGTGAGAAGCAGAACGTCGGCCATGGCCGCTTGTTTGATCGCTTCCGGATGGCGATCGAGTGTGGCCATGCCCGTGGCCAGGTCAACCGTCGCAACTACTCCATCCAACCGGTACTTTGGTGCAACGTGCTCGTGTGTCATCAGGGTATGGATTATTGGCGCAGGATCCGCTAAACCGGTGGTTTCGATAAGGACGCGATCAAACTGACGCTGCCCCTCTCTCGTAAACCGCCAGGTGATGTCTCGCAAAGTCTGCACGAGGTCAACGCGAATCGTGCAGCAAACGCAGCCGCTGCCCATTTCCATGACGATGTTGTCCTGGCTATGGGTGACCAATAGATGGTCTAAGGCCATCTCGCCAAACTCGTTGATGATAATCAGCGTGTTGGCGAATTCCGGTTGCCCTACTAGCTGATTCAACAACGTAGTTTTGCCGCTGCCCAGAAATCCTGTGAGTAGCGTAACGGGGATGAGTGAAGTGCTTGGCTTATTCATAAGCTTGCCCTGGACCGAATGGAGCAGACCATGCAGCAGCGTCGTGTGGATGCAGACTCTCCAAATGTCGTACATGCACTTGAGGATTCTGATGTCGTGCGAGTGCCGCTCGGATGCGGCGTGCGGCGTCTTCCACGAACATTAGGTTCTGACCATTCAGCGCCGCGAACGCCTGCTCATCCGCCCTTTTGACTGCTGTCTGAACGGGAGTGCCCAAGGCGGCCTCTACTGCGTCAATCAGAGCTAAAAGTCCGAGGGCCGAGCTATCTCCGTCGATGGAAATTCGAACGCACGCTTCGCTACGCTGACTGTGCGGTGTGGCTAACGAGGCATTCGCCCGCAACCAGTCCGCGACGGTCGCCGGATCAACTAGCTGCTGGTTTGAAAACGTTTCCCGGAAACGCGCCTCGATCAGTTGCCGTGAGAGTGCTGCGGAACAAGGGCAAGTCGAGGAATACCCGATCGTGCACTCAACGCTCAGCGCAAAGTCACCATCCACCAGCGAAGCATTCAACCGTACTGGATATGATTTCCATCCTGATAAGCCCTCCGTGATGAGGGCTGGTCGACGCACGAGCAGATCGAAATCAAGTAATAGCCTTGCGCTACGAGTGTCGCAATCATGATGGCTATCCACCATGCTGCTGAGCAGTGCACGAATACTCGTAGGTGAAACGTCTCCGTCATTCCCCCAGCCGTCCAGCAGCCGATATAGGCGGGACATGTGTATTCCCTTGACCTGAGGTGCCGGCAAATCCACCTGTACATCGGCCTTAGCGTGTAGCTCGCGGTGGTAGCCCGGCTCGTCAATAACGATCGGTAGGTCGATGCCTTGCATTCCGACCCATTCAAGCGGGGCGAGCAATGGGGCACGGTCAGTGACGGATACGTCGGGTAGTACTGCACTCATTTTGTATGTCCGCGGGTGTTCGGCCTTCCTGGTCATAGGAGGGCGGTGTCAATTCAGTTCCAGCCAGGAAAGGGGTTGCTCAGCTTCATCCAGCCTTTGGGTCCCAAGGCCATTTCTTCTTCTGAAAGAAGGCAAGCGTCAAAGCTCGCGCGCAGTGAGGCCTCGTCCATGCCCATCCCAATGATGACGAGTTCCTGTCGCGCATCGCCGACGTCCTGGTCCCATTTAGCTCGAATTTGCTCGACAGTCTCAGGGTCTGCTGGCCAGCGATCTTCAGGAATTGCCGCCCACCAGTAACCCGCTGGGCCATGTCTTGCGACTGCACCGGCCTGAGACCAGTTACCGGCCATGGCCGGCTCGCTTGCGAGCCAGAAGTACCCTTTGGAGCGGACGACTCCCGGCCATTCGCTTTCGACAAGCGCGTAGAAACGCTCAGGGTGGAAGGGACGGCGGGCTCTGTAGACGAAGCTTTGTATTCCGTACTCATCGGTTTCGGGCGTATGAGTTCCACGCATTTCTTGCATCCAGCCCGGCGCTTTGGACGCTTCATCAAAATCGAAAAGGCCTGTGTCCAAAACACGACCCAGCGGCACTTTACCGAACTCTGAGATCTCGATCTTTGCACGGGGATTGAGGGCCCCCAGGATCGCGATCAGTTGAGTGCGCTCCTCTTCACCGATCAGATCGACCTTGTTGAGCACGATTACGTCGCAAAACTCTATCTGCTCAACCAGAAGATCCACCACAGTGCGAACGTCTTCATCACCCAGGGACTCGCCACGTGCCTGCAAGTTGTCGCGCGAGCTGTAGTCTCGAAGAAAATTGAACGCATCGACGACGGTGACCATGGTATCGAGTCGGGCCAGTTCGCCGAGACTGCGCCCATCTTCACCTTCAAAGGTGAAGGTTTCAGCCACTGGTAGCGGCTCGGAGATGCCGGTCGACTCGATGACAAGCTGGTCGAACCGACCTTCTTTGGCGAGCCGGCCTACCTCAATCAAAAGGTCTTCTCGAAGGGTGCAGCAAATGCACCCATTGCTCATTTCGACCAGCTTTTCGTCCGTACGCGAGAGTTCAGCACCGCCGTCTCGAACCAGCGCTGCATCAATGTTTACGTCGCTCATGTCGTTGACGATTACAGCAACGCGTCGGTCTTCGCGATTGTTCAAAATGTGGTTGAGCAGTGTGGTTTTGCCTGCCCCTAAAAATCCGGACAAGACGGTAACGGGAAGCTTCTGCGCTTCTCTCAAGGTTGATATCGGGGCTGTCATTGGGTTCTCACGGTAGAAAATGGCGTAACGGCCTATGGGTCGACGCTGTACTTTGATGGGTGCTCAAGCTCGCAACAGAGGCAGCACTGCCCACGCAGCTCGATGATCGAGCTGCCTAGAGAGAAAACGTTCTGCTTCAACCAGTTGCCTAAATACCTATTGAGCGAAGGCACTACGAACTCATCGACCCGTCCACACGAATCGCAGATTGCGAACGCTTTCACACCGCCATCGAGGGAGGTGGGAGGGTCACATTTCACGTATGCATTGAGGGATTCCAGGCGATGAACAAGGCCATTCTTGGCTAGGTAGCCGAGGGCTCGGTAGATCTGCATGGGGGCCTTGAAGCCTTCGTCTTTCAAGCACTCAAGGATTTTGTAAGCACTCATTGGCGTGCCTGATTGCTGAAGGGTAGCCAGAACTCGTTGCTGGTTAGAGGTCAGTCGCATGGAGGCTCCTGATGGAACATGAAACTTCAGCCCAAGCATTTATAATAGTGATGTTATAACGTAACATTTGGTCGAGCGCCAGAGCTTTATCGGGATTGCACGCTAGGGCCTCGCTCGATTGGTCGCACTGGGGCGCCGCGCTGGAGCCTGGCTGAAGGGTTAACGAACGTATCGGTGGTTCATGGACAGGCGTAGCTTGTTGAAATTTCTATTGGCTGGTTTGGCTCTGCCGACACCTCTCGCTGCGAATGCAGCTCAGGCGGTACGACGGGTCAGCGTTAGTAAGGCGGCTGGTGCTACTAGACTATTGCTGGATCTAAGCGGGCCTGTGATCGCGAACAGTTTCAGTCTGGACTCACCACCACGGTTGGTAATTGATCTTCAGCAAGCTGTTCTTGAGGCGCCGCTCACAGGCATAGTGCTTGACGGCACACCCGTACGCGCGATCCGAAGTGGAAAAACCCCTACAGGAGATCTCAGGCTCGTATTGGATCTTTCCAAATCCGGCATCCGCGGAGAGCTTCGCCCCTCGTCGGCCGGTGCCCACAGGCTGGAACTCAGCTTGACTGATCCGTCTTTCGTGGCGGCCACATCGCAAGCTCAGCCCCGAGATCAAGACACAATCACAAAGGGGAAACCTAACCGGGATTTGTTGGTGGTGATTGACGCAGGTCACGGTGGGAAGGATCCAGGGGCGGTGGGTGCCAAAGGGGAGCAGGAAAAAATTGTGGCCTTACAGATCGCGACATTGCTGGCCAAGAGAATCAATGGTCAGAAGGGGTACAAGTCGCGGCTGGTGCGTTCCAGCGACATCTTTATCCCTTTACGCAAACGCGCAGAGCTGGCTCAGCGCTTGAACGCTGATTTGTTCATTTCTGTGCATGCGGACGCTGCTCCTAGGCTCACCGCTTCTGGCGCCTCAGTCTTTGCTCTTTCGCAGGGTGGAGCCACCTCTTCCATGGCGCGCTGGATGGCTGAGCGAGAAAATGGTGCTGATTCAGTTGGGGGTGGGTTAGCTGTGAAGCTTCATAAGGACGATCCGATGGTGGCTGGAGTGCTGCTCGACATGTCGATGAATGCAACCATTTCAAACAGCTTGGATCTGGGGCATCAAGTGCTTTCTCGGTTGGGCAAAATATCAAGTTTGCATCAGTCCAAGGTCGAGCAGGCCGGATTTGCGGTGCTCAAGTCTGCTGCAATCCCCTCGATACTTGTAGAAACAGGATTTATCTCCAACGCAGGGGATTGCCGGCGACTTCATGATGCTCAGCATCAACGTAAAGTTGCCGACGCGATTTTTGCGGGCGTGGACCGATATTTTCGTCAGCAGCCACCGCCAGGCAGTCTAATTGCTGCTCAAGCAATGGCGGGGAAAGCCTGAAGTGGGCGAGTAGGCTAGATGCGCCGGCGGGCCTATCAGCGTGCCGGCGCCTTTCCGCTGATGTCTATCCGCGCTTCAGTCGCGCGGCAGCCTCAATGGCGAAGTAGGTCAGGACTCCGCTACAGCCGGCCCGTTTAAATGCCAAGAGAGATTCCAGAATGACGGTGTCCGCGTCTAGCCATCCGTTGTTGATGGCGCCCTTGATCATCGAGTACTCACCGCTGACCTGATAAGCGAACGTCGGAACGTTAAATGTCGAAGTAACGCGCTGGATGATGTCGAGGTAGGGCATGCCGGGCTTAACCATGATCATGTCTGCGCCTTCCTGAAGATCCAGAGCCACCTCGCGAAGTGCTTCATGGCTGTTGGCTGGATCCATTTGGTAGGTGCGTTTATCGCCTTTCAATGCCCCAGATGATCCAAGCGCATCTCTAAAAGGTCCATAGAATCCGGAAGCGTATTTTGCCGCATAAGACATAAGGCGAACGTCAGCGAATCCAGCAAGGTCGAGGGCAGCTCGCAGCTTTCCAATGCGTCCGTCCATCATGTCCGAGGGCGCAAGCGTGTCAATTCCCGCTTGCGCCAAGACCACCGCCTGCTGGGCCAGGATTTCGAGGCTTTCATCATTGGCAACTATGCCGTCGCGCAGCATCCCGTCGTGACCGTGGGTTGTATATGGATCAAGGGCAACGTCGCCGATTAGCCCGAGCGAGGGGTAGGTGGCTTTGAGCAAGCGCGCAGCAGTGCATACGAGGTTGTCGGGATTCGTTGCTTCACTTCCCTCACTGTCCTTGCGATCCGATGCGATCGCTGGGAAAAGCGCGATAGCTGGAATGCCTAGGTCCACCGCCCGTCCTACATGTTCGATCAATGCGTCCAGCGTTACGCGCTCCTGACCCGGCATAGAGTCAATAGCCTCGCTTTTCTTTGACCCTTCTTTCAGAAAGATTGGCCAAATCAGATCGTTCGCGGACAGCATGTTTTCGGCGACGAGCCGGCGCGTCCAGTCATCTGCGCGGTTGCGACGCATGCGTAGTGCTGGATAGCTTCCGAGAGTTGAAAACTGGTTCATAAACTTCGCAGTCAAATGTGGTTGGGTGAGGATCGGGTTCGCCCCTGAAGGTCGAACCTGGACTGATTCAGGCTTCGATAGACGAGTGATGGCCAGTGATCAACCACTCATCAAGGATTCGCTCGAACGTAAACAGGAAGCGCGCCGGTACTACTCGCTGCTCGCCGCCGTCTCGATAAACGAATGTGTAGAGTCCTCCAACGACGACAGTTCCGAGCTTGCGGCTGACGCGTTTTTTGAACACCTGGATGTCGCAAACGAGGCCGTCATTTGCCAAGAAATTTTCGAAGTAGTTGCGGCGGCTGTCATTGCAATCGCGGACCTGGTTGGACAGGGTTGGTACCAAAATGGCATCCGGGGCGTAGAGTTCTAGGACTTTGTCCACATCCCTGGTAGCAACGGTTGCAGCCCACCGGTAGAGCGCAGCTTTAGCTCCAGCTAGGCAGGCTATCTCAGTGTCGGCGTAGGGTTCGGCGGTGGTGTGCACAGCAAGGGCATCGTTCATAGACGCTTACCTCCAAGGTCAAAACGGGTTCGTAATTGCTAACGGCAGTCGATTTTATGATACGTTATAACATAACTATTTTAATCAGGTCATGGTCATGTTTCTCAAGCTTGAGCAGGCAGCAGCTGGCACCCGCTTCCCGTTGAACGACGTACTCAGTCAGATTCCATGGAGTCCGCAGGGCCTAGTAGCTACCGTCGCGGTGCAGCACGGCAGTGGTGAGGTGCTGATGCTCGCCTGGATGAATGAGGAGGCACTGCGCGAAACGCTGGAGACCCAGCGAGCCTGTTACTGGTCGCGCTCTCGGACAGGGCTTTGGCGTAAAGGTGAGACCTCGGGAAATGTACAGCACGTCAAAGAGATCCGTTTGGACTGTGATGGAGACGCTCTTTTGCTTATCGTCGATCAGCTAGGCGCTGCGTGTCACACGGGGCGTCGCAGTTGCTTCTTCAATGTGATTGATGGCGACCAGGTGGTGGTGAGCGGCGATCCGAGAGGGATTAAGCCATGAGCCGAATTCTGATCAGAAACGCTCGTGTGGTGAACGAGGGTAGGGTCTTCGACGCTGACGTCCTCGTCTCACATGGTCGAATTGAGAAGATTGCCAGCAGCATCGACGGATTAAATACCCCTGTAGAAATTGATGCAGCGGGAGCTTGGTTGGTACCTGGAATGATCGACGACCAGGTGCATTTTCGTGAGCCCGGAGCTGCTCACAAAGCAACAATCGCCAGTGAATCAAGGGCCGCGGTTGCCGGTGGTATCACAAGCTTCATGGACATGCCAAATACCAACCCGGCAACCTTGTCCCTTGGAGCCGTCGATGAGAAGAAAGCGCGAGCCGCGGCATCATCAGTAGCAAACTACGGCTTTCATTTTGGAGTGAGCAAGGACAATTTGGAGGTGGTCGCCGGGCTCGATCCTCGGCAGGTAGCCGGCGTTAAAGTATTCATGGGCGCGTCGACCGGAGACATGCTTGTCGATGATCCGAGAGTCCTTGAGCGCTTGTTCGCTACTGTGCCTACCATCTTGCTAGCGCACTGTGAGCACACGCCTTCGATTTTGGCCAACGAAGCGCGCTTTCGGGAGCAATACGGCGATTTCATTCCGGCCCATATGCATCCACTGATCCGAGACGTCGAAGCTTGCTTCCGATCCTCAAGCCTGGCAGTGGAGCTTGCCAACAAATTCAATACCCGCTTACACGTGCTGCATCTGACTACGGCAAAAGAGTTGAAGCTCTTTGAGTCAGGGTCGTTGGAAAACAAGCTCATCACCGCTGAGGTTTGTGCGCACCATCTCCTGTTCGATGACCGCGATTACGCGAGTCTGGGCAATCTCATCAAGTGCAATCCTGCTATCAAATCTCAGGACGATCGTGATGCACTCAGACAGGCTTTGCTCTGTGATCGTATCGATGTCATCGGTACAGACCATGCCCCTCATACGTTGCTGGAAAAGCAAAGGCCCTACGCCTCGGCACCATCTGGATTGCCCCTCGTGCAACACGCGTTTCCCGCTCTGTTCGAATTGGTGGAGGAGGGAGTGCTGCCTATCGCTCATCTGGTGCGCAAAACTAGTCATGCGGTCGCTGATCTGTTTGCGATCCACGAGCGCGGTTACCTGCGCGAAGGATATTGGGCAGATATTGCCTTGGTTGAGCGTCTTCAGGAGCGGCGCCCGGTCAGTCTTGATCCCGTTCTCGCTCAATGCAAGTGGACGCCATTCCAGGATCATCAGCTGCGGCATCGTGTGACGACGACGATAGTTTCTGGGCAGTTGGCCTGGCATGACGGGAAAGTCGATGAGACCTGCCAAGGTCTTCCATTGGCCTTCAACCCGCAGCGAGATTAACACTCTGTATCACTGACGCGAGAGCCACCAAATGACGGAACAAGAATTGCTGAATCTGCCTGAAGAAGCCTATATGGATGCTGCGCAGCAGGACTTTTTCAGAACTCTGCTGTTGTCCCAGCGCACCGAGCTTCAGGAGAGGATCTCCGGCGAGTTTCAAATCATGCGAGAGTTTGAGCCCAGCAGCGATCCATCAGATTTGGGCACCGTCGAGGAGCAGCGCCAATGGCAGCTGCGCCTTTTAGAGCGTGAAAAGAAACTCTTGGACAAGATCGACGAAGCCTTGGAGCGAATTTCAAAGGGGGAGTATGGATGGTGCACAGAGACCGGTGAGCCCATCGGCTTGCGCCGATTGTTGTTGCGGCCAACAGCAACGCTGAGTGTTGAGGCGAAGGAGCGACAGGAGCGTAAAGAGCGTCACATGCGTGAAGATTGATGGTTTGTGGCAATCACAGGATGGGCGGCTTTGATCTAGGTGGCATTGATGGCTTGTGAGTGCGAATGGTTTTTATTATCATTACGTTATCACATAACAAGAGAGGCACCATGCAGGTTCTTTCGTCACTCAAGCAAGCCAAAAACCGCCATCGTGATTGTCAGGTAGTGAAGCGCCGGGGCAGGCTTTACGTGATTTGTAAATCAAATCCTCGCTTTAAAGCCCGGCAGGGTGGTGTGAAGAAGAATTGACGCGATGGTGCTGGCATCCATTCCAGACGCCGCGCCCGTAGATATTCAACGAGCGCGGTTCGGCCTAGATGCGATGAGTCAGGTGCTGGATGTAAAGCCGGCGAAGCGCTTGTTGAAACCAGCCACCCGACCCTCAGTCTTGGCTTTGCGCTCCTGGCCAGTGTAGACCGGGTGGGAGGCGCTTGAGACATCCAGGGTTACGTAGGGGTAGGTAACGCCGTCTGTGTGCTCGTATGTTTTATCGGTATCGATGGTTGAGCCGATTAACCAAAAGGCACTCGCCGACACGTCATGAAATAGCACGGGACGATAATTGGGATGGATGCCGCTCTTCATTCACTTTCTCCGCAATGTAATAACGTAACGATAATCACTCATAATTAGCATCGATTCAAGCCCCGCGGAAGGTGAGGCTCAGGTGTCGAGCCCGCCGCCGTATGCTTCGAATCGGCTTTGGATGCGCATGAAATTCAGATCCGACCTGCCAGCGGATACTCGACAGCCATGCGGATCTGATCCGCATCCAATTCTGCTTGCGCGGTGTTGCCCCGATGCACATTGTGCCGCAGTGAAACCGTGAGGCCTTTGGCAGCACCGCTCTGCACAACATAACGTGCTTCCAAGTCTCGTTCCCAGTGCCTGCCATCCTTGCCATACCCTAGGTATGCGTAACCACCGCGAGGGTCGGCATGCGTACCGTCGATGTCAAAACCTCGCACATAGGCTGCCGAAAGGTTCAAACCGGGAATACCGAACTGGCCCATGTTCAGGTCGTAACGTGCTTGCCACGATTTTTCGTGGGGGGCATTGAAGTCGGACATCTGTACTGCGTTGCCAATCCAGATGGCGCCACGGGTCACGTAGTCGAACGGGGTATCCCCATCCACTTGCTGCCAGCCTAGGCTGAGACTATGGGCCCCTGTGCTGTAGCGTGAGACCAGGCTCCAAGTGGTGTTGTCGATTTGTCCGGATAACGATCTTCCAGAATCCGTGGTGCGATACGCGTTCAGATTGAAACTCAGGCTGCTGCTGTCATCCAGTGCATGGCTGAATACACCGCCCAGGTAATGCTGGGTCCAGGTGTCCTCGTAGCGCGAGGTGTATAAGCTTGCGCTGAAATGGTCCGAGGGGTCCCAGGTGATGCCAGCCAAGTCGAATTTGTCACCTTTGCGGGCGTTTGAATAATTGACCACAAACCCTTTATCGTGACTGCTGGCGTTGCGATCGGTGCTTTCGTTGAAATGGCCGGCTGTGAGTTTGACGTCTTCGATTTCATTACTGACTAAAAACCACCCGGTCGCGGTTTCTGGCAGCAATCGGCTGTCCGAGGAGCTGAATACGGGCGTCTTGACGCGCTGCTCGCCGTACGAAAGCACGGTATTTGAGGCCCGTACTTTGACGGCGGCGCCGCCCCGGCTGAACTCGTTTTTAGGGCGGCCGTCGTTGTCTACGCCCAGTAATCGAGCCTTGCCCGCGCGCCCACCACCGCTGTCGAGCTGTACGCCAAGGTAGGCATGAGCGTCGATGCCTACACCTATCATCCCTTGAGTAAAGCCAGACTGGTACGTGCCCATCAGGCCGTATGCCCATTCTTCGGCTTTGCCATTTCTTTCATTGCGAGGCTTGTAAGCGTTGCGCGCTCCACTGTTACGGGCGCCGTGTTTGTAATCACGTTGATCGAATACGGTGCGGTTGAGTAACGACCAGCTGCTGTCCTCGATAAAGCCCCTGGACTCGCTCTGGGCGGCATCGGCCGAAGCAAATGGACTGACCAGCAGGGCCAGGCCCACTGAACGTAGCGATATGGTATTCATTGTGCTCACTGCTGCGCTTGGAGGTGAAGGTTGGAAGGTACCGTGGAGGATTCACCTTGTACGGCTGCGGCAGGGAGTTCGCTTTCTGCATTTAGATGAATACGTTGGTCGGCTACCGCTTTGATCAACGCTTCGTCGTGACTGACCAACAGCACTGCGGTGGCGCTGTCCTTGGCCGCCTCCACCAGCAATTCGATCATCTCTTTTTGCGTAATTGGATCGAGCCGGGAGCTGGGCTCGTCGGCAAAGATCAGCACTGGGTCCAATAGCAGAACCCTCAGCAGTGAGAACCGCTGCAATTCGCCGCCTGACACATTGCCAGGCAGGCGCCCCAGCAGTTCCGGCTCAAGGCGCAGGCGCTTGAGCAACGCCGGAATGCGCTGTGTGTCCAGGTCATGCAAGTTGACTAGGTCGGCAAGGCTCTGTGCGAGGGAAATGGTGGGTGCAAAAGCAGCTACCGGGTCCTGGAACAACTTCTGAAAAGCAACCTTGGATAGCCCGTGTGCTTTGTGCACCTGACCGTGCTGGGCGGCGATCAAGCCAAGCATGACATCGCCAAGAGAGGATTTACCGCAGCCGGAGGGACCTGTCACCCCAACGATTTCACCTTTGCGCACATCAAAGGACAGCCCCTTGAACAGTGTTTTACCGCCACGCTCCAGCGCTAGGTCACGCACGCGTGCCACGGTCTCTGTGCTCAGGGCGGGGCGTGCAGGCATCTGCCAGCGGGCTGGGTCGGCATTGATCAGTTGACGGGTATATGCGTGCTGGGGTTGCTTGAATACCTGCTCAGCAGTACCGGTTTCGATGATCTTGCCTTTGTGCATGATCAGCACATCGCCACCCAGACGACGCGCAACTTCCATGTCGTGGGTGATGATCAGTAGTGCTCCGCCATTGCTGATGCCTGCTTGCAACAAGCTGACCACTTCATCAATACGTGCCCTGTCCAGCCCCTTGGTAGGCTCGTCGGCGATCATCAGTTTGGCGCCGCCGGCATGGGTTGCCGCAAATGCCAGTCTTTGCGCCATGCCGCCAGACAGTTGGAAAGGGTACTTGCGCTCGGCCTGCTCCAGCCCCAACCGGCGCAAATCTTGTTTCGCCCGTGCACGGGCTGCATCCTTGTCGGTACCTGCTATGTACTGATAGGTTTCTGACACCTGCGCCAAGGCGCGCATGGTGGGGTCAAGGCTAAGCCAGGGTTCCTGGGGCAGTACGGCCAGCTCTTTACCCCAAAGCTCTTTGCGTCTCGCGTCGGTGCCTTTTTCGCTAAATCCGTTGGCCAGCTCGACGCGGCCGTGTGCCTGCAATCCCTCTGGCAGGTTACCGACGATGCCTTGGGCGAACAGGCTCTTGCCGGAGCCGGTCTCGCCGATGATTGACAGAACCTGACCAGGACGCAGTTCGATAGACAGCGGTGCCACCAATTGGGTGGTGGCTGTGCGAATTTCGAGGGCGTGGGTTTTCAGCAGTGGTTTCATGGCTTGCGGCCCCCTGCGATGAGCATCAATGAAAGGACAATGAGGAAAATCACCAGGATGGGTAGTGCAATCACTGAAGGTGCTTCAGCGAAATAAGGCAGCAGCTCAGTAATCATCAGGCCCAGCTCGGCTGTAGGCGGGCGGACACCCACGCTGACGAAACTTAGCGCAGCGATCGCCATGATTGCCGACGCTGCGCCAAAGGCGGCGATGGTCATCAATACAGGCGAGAGTTCTGGCCAGAGGTGACGGCGAATGACATATGCCGGTCCAAAGCCAAGGAGACGTGAAGCAGCTACCGCCTGCGAGGACAGCACAGTGCGCGACAGAGCCCGGGTCATGCGGAAGTATTCGATCCACAGCACGAGTGCTACTGCGCCGTACAGTGCCAGGAACGAACCTGGAAAGAGGGCAACGATCAGCAACACCAGCAACAGGCCAGGCAGAGCCAGGAACATCTCAACCAGCAACCCGAGCCCCTTGTCGGTGAAGCCGCCTTTCCATGCGGCCAGAATACCCAGCAGCACGCCAGGGACAGCTGCGGTCATGACGCTCACAAGTGCCAAGCCCAGCGAAAGCCCAATCGCAGAGGCAAGCCTGGCGAGCATATCGCGGCCTAGATGGTCCGTGCCCAACGGGTGTGCCTGCGAAGGCGCGGATAGAATTGCGGTGTAATCCTGTTTGGCAATATCCACGTTCCATACCATCGGAACACAAATCGCAGCTACAACCAGCAGGCTCAGTATCATCGCACCCACTAGTCTGGCCTGGTGGCGCGGCTTGGGTGCGGCATCCGCAATGGCAATATCGAGGTTCATGCTTTACTCCGACGGGGGTCAATCAGGTGGTTGGCCATGTCTACACAGGTATTGAGCAACACGAACAACATCCCCATCGCCAGCGCTGTGCCTTGGACCATGGGCAAATCGCGGTGGAAGATGGCATGCACCAGGCCGTGACCTATGCCCGGCCAGGCGAACAAGGTTTCAACGACCACCACGCCTTCAATGAGGTACACCAGTTGCACCCCCAGGTATGTCACGACGGGGACGCCGATATTCCGCAGACCGTGACGCAGAAATACAGTTGCGCCACCGAGTCCTTTCAGGTGCCCGAACGCGTAATAGGCGGACGAAGCCACTGCGGTTGTGGCATCCCGGGCCACTCGCGATGAGACTGCGGCCAGGCCAAGTGCCAAGGTGACGGTGGGCAATACTGAGTGGGCAGAGCTGTCATGGCCGGCGGAAGGGAGCAGCTGTAGCGACACGGCAAATATCAGCACTAGGATGACCCCCATTACGAAATGGGGAATGGCCCGAGTGGCAGTGCTCAACAGCAACAAGCCTCTATCCAGAAGACCACCAGGCCTTAGCCCGGCGATAATGCCAATGGGTGGGCCGATGAGAAATGAGAGTGCTACCGCACCCACTGCCAGGCGCACAGAGCTGCCAAGTTCATGGGAGATCATGTGCAGCACCGGCTCCCCAGTCACCAGCGAGTTGCCTAAATCCAGAGTAAGCAGATCGCTGATCCAGGCGGTGAAGCGCCAGAGAAGTGGTTGATCCAGGTTCAGTTCAGCGCGAACCGCTTCGGCTGCCGCACTGCTCACCATGTCGTAGCCATACCGCCCTGCGGCAATTCGGTAAGCTGCATCACCTGGTAGCAGGGTCATCAGCAAAAACGTCAGCGCCCCGACCAGTAACGCCACCATGGCGGCCTGTAGTAGGCGAAATCCCAGTAAGCGAATCATTGCGACCACCGCATGCTGCTCAGGCCGAACGTGCGCTCGAACGGATCGACAGCAGCGCCCTCAACCTTGTTGGAAACAGCAATGGACTGGCGGTACCAGGCAATGGGGATCAGCGGCAGTTCATCTTGGAGTTGCGCAATGATCGTGTTGCGTTCGCGTTGCGCGGCGGCAGGCTCTTTTTCGCTCAGTAGCGCAGTCATCGATTTGTCGAACTGAGTCGTATCCCAACCCAATGGGCCCCATTCATTGCCACCGTTGCCGAAGTCGGCGAGCAGGGTGACTTGTGGGTTGGGCACAAGCGCATAGTTGCGCGAATAGAGAGCCAGCTCCAGGCTGCCGTCTTTATGCGAAGCCGGCACTGCACTGGCGTTGGTGACAGAAACCTCAACGTCTATGCCCACCTCCTTGAGTTGCGCCTGTAGAGCGGTTGCGATCAGAGGCAGTTCTGGGCGATCTGCATAGGTAACCAATTTGAAACGCAGCGGCTTACCGTCTTTTTGAAGCATACCGTCCGCACCTTCTACCCAACCCTGCGTCCTGAGCAGGTCTCGTGCGGCTTGAGGATTAAAGGCTAGATTCGGGAGGGCAGCGTCGTGCCAGCCCTTGACGTCAGACGAGAACATCTGTGTGGCGCCCGTACCTGGGGCTCGCAGGATCGCCGCCGCGATGCCTTCGCGTTGGATGGCCATGCTCAGTGCTTGGCGCACTTCCTTGTTAGCTGTGGCGCCTTTGCCGGAGTTCACAGCCAGGATCACTACACGAGGCACTGAACCTAGCAGGACATGCATGTTGGTCGATCGATTCAGCCGAGCAATGCTCGGCGGGTCCAGTTGGAATACCAGCTCGGCTCCACCGCTTTCGGCCATCAGCGCACGCGTTTCACCACGGCCTGCGCCGAGGTAGGAGGCCGCTTCGATGCTTGGTTTCGTACCCCAGTATTCGTCGAATCGCTTGGTGGCAAGGCGTTGCGGCGGCTGGAGCAGCGTCAAGGCAAAGGGGCCGGTGCCGATGATCTTTTGGACTGCATCATCGGCGTCATAGGAGGCGGCTGCCAGAATGTTGGTGGAATAGTGCGCGAGCAGCGAGGGCAGTAACGGGAAGGGGGTGGCCAGCTCGATGGTTACATCGTTACCGTCTGCCATCACTGATTGGATTTTAGCGTTTGTCAGAATTCCGGTCTTCCGGCGTGCCACGTTCAACGAATGCGCTGCCGCGGCAGCAGTCAGGTCGGTGCCGTCATGGAATTTCACGCCTTGGCGTAGGGCGAATGTCCAGCGCTTGCCGTCTTTTGACACGCTCCACTTTTCGGCCAGGCCGTGCAGGGGGTCACCGTTCGAATCAGCGTCGAGCAAGGTTTCGGTGATCTGCATACGTTGAAATACATAGCCCGATACGGAGGGGTCCAGTCCTTCGACTTCGAACGGTGCAACGACAGCGAAAGGCTTTTGTTCTGCCATGACGTGTCCTGATGCAAATGCGGCCCAGCATGCGAAGACCGCGCTGAGCAAAGGCAAGCGGGGCTTGGTCGAGAAGGTCATGACACTCCTTGTGGCGAAGCTGACTAATTTGATGAAAAGTGAGGGCGCCGTTCAGCGTTGCCTCATGCGAAGACATGCGGGCAGGTGAAGAGCGGGCGTGAGTGTATTTTAGTTACGTTATAACGTCGATATTTGGCTTGAGGTTTTACCGTCTGGCAAGGTGATTTGCCCGAACTGTGGGCTTCACAAGCGTGTTTCTAGAGGTAACTAAATGTTTCTGTGCGGAAGGTTTGGTGGCCGGAGAGGCTTAAAGAAGGGGGCTCGCCGGTTGTAGCCAGCTACTTTTGGGCGTTAAAACAGCATGCTCAGCAAAAGTCTCGGCGTACGCCCGAACAGTCAGATAAATGCTCACCAACATTATCGTGCGACAAGATGCGCAGGGTCTTTCTTCGCGATTTGGCGTTCAATCGACTCTGCATTCGGTACTAATCTCAAGCTCCCAACTCCGGTGATGGATCGAAGACATCTAGTGCCAGCCTATGCCTTGATAGGTGGCTGGCTATCGAGAACAACCTCGTCTGAATCCAGACTGAAGGTAAGTCGCCTCCTAAACCAAACCTGAGCTAGTTCAGCCTGAGCATCACCGGTGTACGGTTCAACATCGGGATTCGCTGTCTTCCACCCCTGCGTCATGGCGAGAGTAATCACGATAGCTCGTCACATCCTGTCATACTGACGCCGCATAATCCGTCCGCCGGTAATAGCTCAGCCGCTTCGCTGCGCTATGGTGAGAGCACCCCACAAACAAGACTAAAGTCGAAGGAGGTCGGCATGCGGATTCGCGGTGACGTTTTCTGGAAATGGTCAGACCCAACACTTCATCACAGGTCTCACGATGAGACGCTGGACGATGGCACGACCATGGATGTTCAGGTTCGACTGTCGCGTACAGGCAATACTCAGTTGTTCATTGGAGTGTATGCAGGTACGGGAGTGGTGCAGCATGAAGAAGCATTTCTCTCGCGCCCAGGTGAGTCGATGACTCGGGCCCTAGCGTGGGGTGTGGGAAGGGCGCGATGCCTTGCAACCGATCAGCAGCCTGCTGATCGGCAAGTAGCTTAAGGATGTTGTATTTTTGCAGGTGGCGGCCACTTACTGGCCGCCACCCAGGTGATTCCACTCGCTGTACGCCGACTTCAATGCTTGGGGAAGGCGAGGCAGCTCACATCGGATTTCGCTCAACACTTCGGGGCTTCGAATCCACCTCGCCAGGTCGCTTGACGTAAGCCTCTTCAATATGGACCAAGCCTGAACGCTCATAAATCCCAATGAAGAATTGCATGTCGCCGGTGCGGGACAGCCTGACCTGAACATCCAGTTGAACATCCAGTCTTGCTCCGTCCGCGAGCAGCTCTTCATGGGAATGGTGGTGCAAGCACGGATCGGCCCAAGCCCAGAATACTGCACCGCGATGTCGCATCCTTAGCTCCTGATCACATCTCCATCAGGACAGCCTAGATCGTTTCGTCTGTACGGGAGCTTTCAATCATCTCGGGACATTTCAAGCCCAGCACACTACGAGTTGCCTTGATGCTTTCATAGAGGCGGACTAGTACTAAAGGCCTGCTAAGAAGAGGGATGGTCGTGCAGACACGCATTGTTGTAATCCCCGCCATGCCTCAAGAGAGAGAGCAATTCCCTCGCCGTATTGGCGTCCCAGCTGCCCTAGGTGCGGGGTACGATCTTTACGACACCCATGGCAAAACACGACTGGCCTTAAACTACCCCACTCGGGCGGAAGCGGAGTACGACTGTGCAAGTCGGAATAACCAGCAAGGTGCTAGCGGGGCTTGCTTAGTCGGACGGGGATAGCACACCTGACCCTACTATATGGCCTGCTGCTGCCATGTCTGGGGCGTCATCCCTACGGATCTCATAAACGTCCGACAGAAATGCGGCTGGTCGTAGAAGCCGCACTCTAAGGCTATCTCGGCGAGCATCATCGTCGAAGCCTCCAGCAATTCTTTACTCTTCCTGAGCCGTTGGTCACGCAACCACTGCTGCGGAGAGATCTGTGTGGTTCCCTTAAACATTCGCGAGAAATGGCTGCGCGACAGTCCACATGCTTCGGCAAGTGCGCTGACCGATATGCCGGTATCCAGATGATCCAACATCATCTGCTTGGCCGTTGTGATTTGCCAGGCTTTGAGCCGCCCCGTCGACTGAATCGCGATGGTGGCTATAACGATGCCGTTAGCACTGTTCATGGGGTTCAATTCATCCTGAAAAATCTAAAGATGGCTAGATCCGGGCAGCACGATTCGCTGAAGCCTCTTCTGAGGTTTCAGAACACTCCGTCACGATTGTTAGCCCGGATGAGCTCGATCCAGCCCCGCTTGTTGATCAGAAACCAATTTTGGGGCTGATAAGGTCTCAAATCGACGCGGCCTTTACTGAACGGTGGCGAGGGTTTTCCGGCGTATTGTCGCCGAGTGCCAGCAAAAGATAGCGAAACACTGAGTGAAGCGGTGGCGCACTTTTGCGCCCTTGGAGTCGCATCAATGCACCGCAGACGGCGTCCAATCCGGTGCTAGGATCTCGGCCAGTCGGATCACGTCGATCCATTTTTCGCCAAGGAGAATCCAATGGCCGCTTCACGACCTTTCAACGACGACACCGCCTACTGGGGCGTTTCATGGGAAGAGGGCTACGGCTATCCGCAGGCGCGGCGAGTTGGGAACGAGATCTTCATCTCGGGACAATTCAACCATGACGAAGAAGGTAATCTGGTTGCGCCGGCGCCACTGGATGCTGACGGTCGTCCGAGCGATTTCTCGTCAATGGGCGAACAGATGCGGGTTTCCTACGACAACATTGCCAAGTTGCTTGCGCTGTATGGCGCCACGATGGGGGATGTCGTGGAAGAGACGTTGTATGTGTTGGACATGGACGCGGCCTTTGCCGTTGTCGGCAAGGTGCGCAAGGCGGCCTATGGCACCGAGCGCCCGCAGGCGGCTAGTAATATTATCGGTGTGTCGCGGCTCGCCCAGCGTCCCCAACTGATCGAGATTGTGTGCCGTGCTGTGATCGGCGCCCAGACCAAATGACCAGCGCTCCCGATTTCAACTATGAAGCCGGGATGGCCTGATGACCTTCGACCAGCGATTTGAGGTCGGCCACGGCAGCCGCGCAGAACGTCATGAATGCTTTTACCCGCCAGGACTTTCTGATGTCCTGGTGGGTAAGCAGCCACAGCTCATCTTGAAGTTCCTGCGCCACTGGCCCGGCCCGAACCAATCCTGGGGTAATGTCGCCTAGCATGCAGGGGAGGAAACCAAAACCGAGGCCCGCCGCAATTGCAGCGCTCGCTGCTGCGACCGAATCGGTGCGGTAAGAAATGTACTCCGGGGGCACCCGACATTCGACGTAGCTCGTTGCGTTCAAACCGCACAGGCCTCCCGAGTAGGACACCCACGACTGACCCTCGGCGAAGGGATCGGCACTCGTCGCTTGCTTGACGCTGCGATACGGGGCCCAGGCGATGTTGGCGAGCTTGCGACCCACGAGGGTATCTGCCGGTTTTTTCGTCGCACGCACGGCAATGTCCGACTCGTCCCTCGCTAAACTCAACGTCTGGTTGCCAACCAACACTTCGATGGTGATGCCCTCGTTAAGGGCTTTGAAGTCCGCGATGATCGGCGTGAGGAAGTACAACAGCAGCGAGTCGCTGGTGGTAATCCGCAGTTTTCCCAAGGGGCCCTGGCCGGCGCGAGAAACCCTGCGAGTGACACTAACGATGTCCAGCTCAACGCGCTCGGCGAGTGCGCGCAGCTCTGCACCTTCGGCAGTCAACAGATACCCCGCCTTGCGATGATCGAAAAGCGCGACCCCAAGCGTCTTCTCAACCTGCGCGACCCGGCGCGAGACGGTGGAGACATTGATGCCGAGCTTCTTGGCCGTGGCGGCGCGATTGCTACAGTCACTCAGCGTTTTGATGATCCGCAAGTCATCCCAGGAAAGCTGGCTGACCGCTTCGCTGACATCCCACTTCGGGATGTTGGCATTTGCAGGGATGGGCTGGGCACTTCCAGGTGGCGGCTTCACGTAAATCATTCCAGGTAGGGAGGGGTGATAATACGAGAAGGTGCTAGGTCAACCAAGGTGGCGTTCGTACCTAAGCGAAGAGGTGGAGCTGGCTCGTCTCGAGGCGACGGATCGTTATCGACTTCCAACAAATCAAAGCCGGTACGCTCTAACAGAAATCGCTGCTTGGGGGGCTCTCAATGCCCTTTCTATAGCCAAATATACGACCCCAGAATTTCTAGCGCCGCCTGTCACTGCAGTAGTAGGTACGGGAGCCGTAACAAATAGGTGGACACCATCGTCCTTAACGGAAGGTGACCTGGCCAAACACTCCCAATCGCTGCTGATCGGAGATACGTGAGGGTTGTGAACCGCCAGCTGTGTCTATCCGGTTGAACGAGTCGTCATAAAGGTGAGTCTTCAGGGAATAAGTCTCTCGCTAAAACGAGACGGATATGAACCTAATGACGAGCTGAGTGTGTGCATGCGGGACAAGAAAGCGCGCAAGGTCAAGATCAAGGCTAGGGCAACGATAATCTGTCTACGAAGTGGCAGGATTCTTCTGGTTCGGAAAAAAAGAGGGAAGTGGAATTTTCCAGGCGGTGCTATCGAGCCAGGAGAGACACCTGTCGTAGCCGCTGTACGGGAGCTTCAAGAGGAGACATCCGTCGAAGGCCACAGCTTGTTTCCCCTCTGCACTGTTCAGGTGGGCCTGACCGTCCACCATGTGTTCACGACGTACTTCGGTGATGATGAAAGACCCGTGGCTCGCAATGAGATCGCGGCCTGTAAATGGGTGCTCAAAGGCCAGCTCAGTCCAGCAATGCTCAACGCGACAGCCGCTGGGCTGCTCTCAATTCAATTGCCAGCGCTGACCGCATGAGGCCTTTGATTCAAACAGGCCAGGTTAGACGTCAGCCAAGGTTCTCGATCTAATGTGATGCTGTTCTTACTCGTTTTCACCAAGGGCTCACTCGTGGGGGTGAGTAGCTCTCGTTGAGACTGTGAGCGACGATGGTGCCCGTCCGTGGGAACCATCATCTCAAAGGGTACTGACTTAGAACGCGTATACCAACGTGGCCGTAGCACTACGTGGGGCGCCATACCAGCCACGTGAGCCGATGGCGGTGTAGTAGGTTTTGTCAAAGACGTTATTGAGATTAAGCGAGACGCTGGTTTGCGGGGTGAAGGCGTACTGAGCCATCAAATCGACCACGCTGTAGGGGTCTTGAGTGAAGGTCTCGTCGTTGGGGCCGGCGCCTTTGTAGTATTCAGTGCCCTGCCAGCGCACACCGCCACCGACTTTCAGCTGCGGCAGGGACTGCAGACGGTAGGTGGTGAACAGTTTCAGGGTGTCTCGTGGCACCTCAGTGTTCAGGCGGTCGCCATCGGAGTCTTTGCTGACGGCATAGGTGTAGCTGGCCGACACTTGCCAGTCGGGCAGGATCTCGCCGGCCACCTCCATCTCGAACCCGCGGGTCTTGGTGCCCGACTCGGCACGGTAGGCCTGGTTGCCATCAGGCGCCAGGTTGCTGCCATCAGCCACTGCCAGGTTGTCCTGGTGCACCTCGAATACGGCGAAAGCGGTGGTCAGGCGCTTGTCCCAGAACTCGCTCTTCAACCCCAGCTCGTAGTTCACCCCCTCCAATGGATCGAGGTAGGCGCCGCCGACATCTTTGTTGCTCTGCGGCTTGAAGATGGTGGTGTAGCTGGCGTAGGCCGACCAGTTTTCGTTGAGGTCGTACACCAGGCCAAGGTACGGGGTGACGACCCCTCTTTCGCTTCGCGAGGTACGGGTGGTGTCGCCGGTGGAAAGGGCGGTGGAGGTTTCATCACGTTGCCAGTCGATCACCCGTGCTCCGGTAATCAGCGACAGGTCATCGGCCAGGCTCCAGCGCACCGAAGCGACCAGGCCATCCTGGGTTTCATCCAGGGCATCTTCCGACGACTTGGTGTGGATGGCGTCCGGGATCGCCAGCGAGCCATCCCAGGTGTTGATGTTGTCGATGTCCTGGAACGACCACAGCGGGTAGCCGTCGTTACGGTAATAGGCCCTGTAGTGACTAGCCCCAAGATAAGCTTGGTGCTCACGAGAAAACAGTTCGAAAGGGCCTGCGGCGGACAGGTCGAACGATGTCTGCCGGGGTTCGCCCGCCCAGCGGCCTGTCCAGGTACTGATGCCACTGCCATCGGGGTTGACGGTACCGCTGGCTGCAGTGGCAAAGGCATCGTCATAGCTGCGGCGGTTGTGCTCGGCGTTGGCTTTCAACTGCCAGCCGTTGTCCAGCTGATGTTCCAGTGTGGTAAACACCGTCTTGGTGCGACGTTTGTGATAGCTCCAGTCCGAGGCGGAGTTGAACGAACGGGAAGGGCTGAAGTGGCTGCCGTCTGAGTTGTACATCGGGAAACCGTGGTTACCGGCCCCTTCGTTGTCCATCTCCTGGTATTCCGCACCGACTGTCAGCATCGTGCTGTCAGTGATGTCCCATTCCAATACCCCGTAGAACGCTTGCTTGTCCAGGGATTGACGGTCGACATAGCTCTGGCTGTTGGTGTTCGACGCGACGAAGCGCCCGCGCACGTTGCCGCTATCGGACAACTTGCCAGACACGTCCAGTTCCTGGCGGTAGTCGTCCCAGGAACCCGCCTTGAGGGTCAGCTTGCGTTGCGCTTCCAGCGTCGGCTTCTTGCGAATCAGGTTGACCGTCGCCCCAGGATCGCCCGTACCGGACATCAACCCCGTGGCGCCACGTACCACTTCGACCCGGTCGTAGGACACCATGTCTGCGAGGTCGTCCTTGAAACCGTAGGTATCAGGCCTGTTGATGCCATCCACTTGAATGCTGCCTACCTCGAAGCCCCTCACGTAGATATGGTTGGCATCACTCCCGGCAGGGCCCATGCTGTCGACGACTACACCAGGTGTCTGTTCGAGTACCTGCGCAACACTGTTCAGGTTCTGGTCCTCGATCTGCTGGCGGGTGACCACGCTGACCGATTGTGGCGTCTCACGGGCCGAGAGTCGTAGCCCGGTTGCGGTATTGGCCGAGCCTGTGGTGTAACTGCCGGTGCCTTCAGTGGTGGCACCCAGCCCGACGCTGGAAACCGTCGTGGCGGAAAGCTCCATCGAGCCATCGTGACTTGGGCGAACCAGCATGTAGCGTTTGTCACCCACCTGTTGTACCTGAAGGCCGCTGCCTTCCAATAGTTGAGCGAAACCTTGTTCAAGCTGGTAATTGCCTCGCAACCCCTCCGTGCGCAAGCCGGTAGTTTCCTCGCTGCTGAAGCTCACAGCCACTCCGCTGGCATTCGCAAACTGGTTCACGGCAGTGGCCAAAGACCCTGCCGGGATGCTGTAATTAACAGCCTCGGCGTGGACATTGGTAGCCGCCAGCAGAGAGCTTGAGAGGCTGATCGCCAGTGCAGCTCGGCGAATGCTGGTAGCGGTAGACGGCAAACAAGCGGACATCCATTGACTCCTGTTCATTGAAAATCAGGCCTCCCAATAGGAAACGTGTTGCTAATGGGAATCCTTTGCATAAAGGCGGCGTGATAGTCTTTCCTGGCGGTCGCAGTGTCAATAAATGTTTTCCGGTTATGCTGGCTTGGCGCATCTTTAGAATCGGCGCTAGAGAGACTCACAACATGGACGTTAGGCCGATCACACTCCACGATCTTGAAGGGTTTTATTCGCTTTTTTGCGAGGTGAGCGCTGAAGGGCGTTATTCGGCACGCGCCAATCCGCCGCCAATTACGGCAGTAGAGCGAGCATTGACTCATGCCATCCAAAAAAATTGGCCGGTCTATGTCATCGAGCATGATGGCGAAATAGTCGGATCGGCTGAAGCCTATCCAGAAAGTTTTTGCCGCCTTGGGGGTAGCGAGAATATCGGGGTTCTCGGGATGCAGGTGAGGCGGCAATACAGGCGCAATGGGTGGGGATTTGCCCTTCTTTCATTTGTTGTAGGCCATTGTCGAGATGCAGGTTTCGTTTCAGTCGATCTCAGTGTCTTCGAATCCAATTTGGCTGCCCGGTCACTTTACGACAAGTTTGGCTTCAGAGCGGTCGAACACCTCTCTCCATGCAGGCTCGCAAGCGGCGCTGTCGAGAAACCGATCAAGATGCGGCTTGTGCTGTCTCCAATTGCATAGGTACACCCTGGGCATGCTTCGAATGCTTGAAAACCTGCTCCCGCAGCATCAGCCATGGAACATCCGAAATGAAGGCTTCAGCCATGAGAATTATCGACACGGATCGCAGAAGCTTTATCCCACTGAAAATTGCCTATTTGCTCGTAACGGCTGTAATACTCAATGGATCTGCGATATTGCTACGTTCCATGAAGGGGCTCTGCCTGGGGGACAGGCGCATGGCGCGTCGTGACGATACCGAAGACAGTGCCTGATCAATTTCAGTGAGGGAAGGGCACAGGCAAAGCAGTCTGGCCCTCCACGCCACATTCAACGGGCGCGGCTCACCTTGACCGGATTATTCGTGCGGGCTCAAAACGCCAGCTATCGGTGTTTTTACGGGCCGACTCGATGCAGTCAATTGTTCCTGAGCCGAGTTCCGCGCTGGCGCCGGCTGCCCATCAAGGGCTTGGTCCATCTGCTGTGTATCAAGCGCACCAACCCATTTGGCGATCGCCATGGTGCCCACCGCATTGCCGATCGTATTGGTGATGGCGCGGGCTTCGGACATGAAGCGATCCACCCCGAGCAGCAGCACCATGCCGGCTACCGGAATCTTGTCCATCGTCGCCAGGGTGGCTGCCAGGGTGATGAACCCGGAGCCGGTGACACCCGCAGAGCCCTTGGAGGTCAGCAACAGGACGCCCAGCACGATCAACTGGTCCATCAGTGTCAGCGGCGTGTTGGTGGCCTGGGCGATGAAGATGGCTGCCATGGTGTAGTAGATGCATTGGCCATCGGGGTTGAACGTCAGCCCGGACGGAATCACCAGGCCGACTACCGGCTTGGACACGCCTGCTTTTTCCAGTTTGTTCATCAGTTGCGGCACGACCGACTCTGATGAACTGGTACCCAGCACAGTGAACAGTTCTTCTTTGAGGTACTTGAGAAACTTCCACAGGCTGAAGCCGGACAGGCGTGCGATGAGGCCGAGCACGACCGCGACAAACAGGAAGCAGGTGACGTACATGGTCGCCACCAATTTGCCAAGCGATACGATCGAACCCAGCCCGTACTTGCCGATGGTGAAAGCCATCGCGCCAAAGGCCGCCAGCGGTGCAAGGCGCATGATCATGCCGACAATGTGGAACATGCCGTGGGAGAAAGACTCGAGCACATCGACCATGGGTTTACCCCGTGGCCCCAAGTGCGCCAAGGCGATACCGAACAAGGTAGAGAACAGCAGAATCGGCAAGATCTGATTCTGTGCAAACGCGTCGGCGACACTGACCGGGATGATTTTCATCAAGAAATCAGTGATACCGTCGCCACTTTGCGCAGCCGAGGTGTACGTAGCGATGCTGGAGGCGTCGAGGTGAGCCGCATCGACATTCATGCCGGCGCCTGGCTTGACGAAGTTGACGACCAGCAGCCCCAGGACCAGGGCAAAAGTAGACAGCACCTCAAAGTAGATGAGCGCCCGCGCGCCGACGCGGCCCAGTTCTTTCATGTTCTCCATCCTGGCGATGCCCAGCACCACCGTGGCGAAAATGATCGGAGCGAACACCATTTTGATCAGCCTGATGAACGCATCACCAAGCGGTTTCAGGTCAGTGCCGATGTCCGGCCAGAACACACCCAGCAGTACACCGGCGGCGACTCCAATCAGTACTTGAACGTACAACTTGCCCAGAATGCTTTTCATGACAGGACCCTGATTTTTATTTTTGTCAGGTAATACCGACGAGACGGGTCAACGACCCGCCCCTCGGCGCTTTGTCTGGATTACGCTTCTGTATCGGATCAGCGATTGATCAACGCGATGACGGCATCGGTAATCTGGCGGGTCGTTGCGGTGCCCCCCAGGTCCGGGGTGTGCAGGCCGCTCTCGGTCACCGCTTCGATGGCCGACATCAACTGTTTGGCGGCAGCCGGCTCGCCCAGGTGTTCGAGCATCAGCGCTGCGGTCCAGAAGGTCGCGATCGGGTTGGCGACGCCTTTACCGGTGATGTCGAAGGCCGAACCGTGAATAGGTTCGAACATCGACGGGAATTGCCGAGACGGGTTGAGGTTGGCGGTCGGTGCGATACCCAGGCTGCCAGACAACGCGGCGGCCAGGTCAGACAGGATGTCGGCGTGCAGGTTGGTGGCGACAATCACGTCCAGTGTGGATGGCTTGAGCACCATGCGCGTGGTCACGGCGTCGACCAGTTCCTTGTCGATCTCCACATCCGGGAAGTCCTTGGCGACTTCGTAGAAAATCTCGTCCCACAGCACCATGCCGTGACGTTGTGCGTTGGACTTGGTCACCAGGGTCAAGTGCTTGCGTGGGCGACCCTGCGCCAGCTGGAACGCAAAACGGTGAATGCGCTCGACACCGGCACGGGTAAACACTGAAACCTCGGTGGCGACTTCTTCGGGCAGGCCGCGGTGCACGCGGCCACCATTACCGGAGTACTCACCCTCCGAGTTCTCGCGCACCACGACCCAGTCGATCTGGTCGCCGTTGTGCAGTGGGCTTTTCACGCCGGGCAATACCCGGGCTGGGCGCACGTTAGCGTATTGGTCGAAACCCTGGCAGATGGGCAGACGCAAGCCCCACAGGGAAATATGGTCCGGCACATTCAGGGCACCGACGGCGCCGAAGAAGATGGCGTCGAAGGTTTTCAGTTCTTCAAGACCGCCATTGGGGATGTAGTGGCCGGTTTTGAGGTAATGCTCCGAGCTCCAGTCAAAGTCTTTGAAGGCGATTTCGAACCCGGTTTTTTTTGACAGGGCTTTCAGCACTTCAACGCCGGCAGCAATCACCTCGATACCAATTCCGTCGCCTGGGACAGCCGCAATATTGTAAGCATTCATCAGTCAGCACCTTCGTTGGATGTTCTTGTTTTCCCTGTCGTTCACGCCCAGTGACAGGGTGTGAGCAGAGTTTAAGCAGGAATTCCAAGGCAATAAGCTACTGCAAATCACTACATAAATTACTTGAGGTTACTAATGGTTGCGCACATTCTGTGTGCCCCGTCCTTGTCTTGAGCCAGACATGAACCAGACGCTCGACCTTTCATTTTTCTACCTGCTCGCCACCCAGGGCAGCCTTGCGGCCACGGCACGCGAGCTCGGCGTGACCCCACCGGCCGTCAGCAAACGGCTCGCAGCGCTGGAGGCACGGTTTGGTGTTCGCTTGGTCAATCGCACCACTCGCTCGATGAGCCTGACCTCGGAGGGCGAGCTGTACTTTTCTCACGCTGCGCGCATCCTCACGCAGATCAATGAGGTCGAGCAGATGGTCGTCAGTAGCCGCGCGACACCCAAAGGGCTGATTCGCGTGAATGCCTCCCTCGGTTTTGGCCGGCGGCATATCGGCCCGGCCATGGCAGCGTTCTTCAGCCGCTACCCGGATGTGGAAATACAACTGGAAATCACCGACCACCCGTTGGATCTGGCAGCCCACGGTTTTGACCTCGGCATCCGCTTCGGCACGCTGCCTGATGCGGCATTCCATGCTCGCAAGATCGCCTCGAACCGCCGACTGCTGTGCGCGTCACCGCTTTATCTGGAGAAGCACGGCACGCCCCAGCGGCTGTCTGACCTGCAGCAGCACAACTGCATCTTCATCCGGCAGAACGAAACGCCTTATGGCGTATGGAGTTTCACCCATGGCAGCCGTACGCAGAGCATCAAGGTCCGTGGTGCTCTGGGCTGCAATGACGGAGAGGTGGCCCTGAACTGGGCACTGGAAGGTTACGGAATATTGATGCGTGCCGAGTGGGATATCGCCCGTTATGTGCGCAGCGGCCGGCTGCGCCTGGTGCTCGAGGACGAAACACCCACCCGTGCGGATGTCTATGCGGTCTATCCTCAGCAGCTGCACCTGTCAGCGCGGGTCCGCAGCCTTATCGACTTCCTCGTCGAACGTTTCGCTCATATCGATCACGTTGAAGATGCTGAGTGACCTGCATTCAGTGGATGCCTGCGCACACTGACCATGTCTGTAGGTCTTTTCCCAAATTGCCCTCTTCTCATTGGTCTTTGCAGTGTGATCTTTTAGCCTTGCCCGAAAGGTGAATTCACATCGGACGGTCGGTCAGGCCACACGGCGAAAGGTACGCATGGACAAGCACGAAAAAAAGGACACCACAGGTTTGGCAAGTTTTTGGGACGAGCTGAACCAGGTCTTGAGTTTGATGATGAAGCATTGGGCTGCCATCGGCACCCTGGCGGCGGTAGCCAGTGGGTTACTGAGTTTCGGCATATTGATGGCCTATTCCAAGGCCATCGGGCGCATAGACCTGTTGCCTGTGGTCTTCGACAAGAAATTTTCTGCACTGCTTCCCTGGATGGGATTCGTTGGCTTTGTGTTTTCGCTCTATATGGCACTGTTTCTGACAACCACGACGATCTACGCATTGGCCGTTTCACTCTTCAATCCCACGCCATCATTGCGTCCACACATTGCCAGGTTGCTGCTGATTCCCGCGACGTTGGGGTCGGTGCTCTTCGTTGCCAGTGTTTTTCAGGTGCCCGATATAGCGCATGGCGTCGTCGCGCTGTCGATCATGGGGTGCATGATGCTTGCCATGCTCCTGCTGCTGATGTCGAAGCGTTTCAGGATGGCGCTGGAGATCGTGACCTTGATCAACTTTCCGCAGGACTCCCGCAAGCGCCGACGGGCTGGCTTGTTTTTGCTCGCCTATGTGCTGTTGTGCTTTGCCACCTTTGCAGCGGTGTACCCAATGATCATCCTGCAGCATTCCTATACTGGCAAGGACACACCTGAAGCCGTCAACACGCTGACCTTCATCTCGATGGCCACGGTTTTCCTGTTGTTCGTCCCCGCACTTATTTTTTTCGTGAGCAAGAAGCGCATCGCTATTCGGGTTATCCAGGCTGTAGCTGTGGCGCTGATTGCCACCTTGGCCGTGATCGTCATGTATCCAGGGGCGACCTCGACCATTGTCTATAAGGCAGCGGGCATGATGGGCGTGCGCGACGCCAGTGATCAGCAATACCGGGTCCTAAGGAACTACAAACCCGCAGATTTCGCCAAAGCTTCCTGGCATGTCACTGACGTCCAAGACGGGATGCCAGTGGTGTCAGCGTTCCCGCTGTTTTCGTTAGGCGATGTGCTGCTGCTGTGCCCGAGCCGCTTGCTTGAAACTCGCCTTGGCGATTGGCCGGAGCACTCGGGAGCCTGCATCCTTACACAGGCCACTTATGTAGTGAAGTTGCCCGACGCCGGCGCCGGCCAAGCCAACAAGGACGAGTCAGCAGTGAAGGGCTGATCCGGGTTGCAATCGGATTGAACGTTCCAGCGCTCAGTGTCGTCGGTTCTTTCAAGTCGTACGCTTTTTAAGTCCCGATCCATGCGGAGGTTTCTTCATGCATCCCTATATGGTGCAGTACCAGCTCAACGGCCAACCCGCCAACTACACCTTTGAACTCAAACAGCCCAGCCTTGCCCGGCACGAGGCAGCGCTTCACTTGATGATGCTGCACTTTGGTGACGGCGAGAATAGCCTAGTCATGCCGCCACCCGATGCACAGCCTGCAGAGATACTGGCTCAAGCTGAGGTACTCGGGTTGTCGGATATCGATATCACCTGAAGCCTTCGTTCAGCGCGTGTCGAGTAACGGCACCCCAACCAACCAGAGAAAGGGTGCCGTCCCAGACCGTCAATCCACCCACCGCCACAGTGGCTCATCCAGCAACCCAACCCCCCGCAACTGCGTTTGCCCCTGCTGCTTCTCCAACTCCAGCACATTGCACTCCTCACATGCCGTCAACGCCTCGATCAGCGGCCTGCTGTGCGATACCACCCAGACCTGGCTGCGTTGCGACGCGCGAATGATCAACCGTGCAAGGGCCGGCAGCAGGTCGGCATGCAGGCTGGTTTCCGGTTCGTTGAGCACCATCAAGGACGGTGGGCGTGGCGTCAGCAGCGCGGCCATCAGCAGCAGATAGCGCAGGGTACCGTCCGACAGCTCCGCGCCGCCCAGCGGGCGCAGCAGTCCCTGCTGGTGTAGCCGCACGCTGAACAAGCCGCCCGGTGGCGCATCAATCTCCAGGCGGCTGCCGGGGAACGCGTCCTCCAGCGCTGCTACGAGGTCTTCCACTTCACCGATTTCGATGATGGTCTGCAGCGCCGAGGCAAGGTTGCGGCCATCGTGATGCAGCACCGGCGAGCGCGTGCCCAATTGGGGCTGGCGGCAGGGGGCATCGCGGTCGATGCGGAAGTGGTCGTAGAAGCGCCAGCTGTTGATGAATGCGCGCAGCTGGCCAATCTCCGGCGCCTGGCGGGGGCGGCCGACGATGCTGAAAAAGCTCTCGCCGCTGTCGGCGTGTTGATCGAGCACTGTCCAGCCATTGTCCTCGCGGGCACGCACCATGGCGTTCTTTCGCTCGACCAGGAGGGATGAAGGACGGTAGGCGCCAGCGCCCCAGATGGCTTCGCTCTTGATCTCGGGGTCGAGCATGAAGGCGGTCGGGTAGGGCAGGGGAATTGGTAGGCCGAGGGCGATGGCGAAGCCGAAATCCTCGGTGGCGAAGCCTTAGCGCAGGCGCTTGACGTCGCTAGGGTGCTGGCCCTGGATGGGCACTTCGCCGCGTTTCATTCGTGCACTCGCTTGCGGCCCGGCCCACCAGGTCGAATCCAGCCCGCCTTCTCGGGCGAGGGCTGCGATCACGCCGCCCTGGGCGGTTTCTGCGAGCAGGCGCAGGGCTTTGTACAAGTTGGATTTACCACAGCCGTTGGCACCTGTGACCAGGTTGAGTTGGCCCAGCGGGAGTACCAGGTGGTTGATCGAGCGGTAGTTGCCAATGGCGAGGGTAGTCAGCATGCGGTGCGTCCCAGCTTGAACCAGGCGACGGATTGTGGCCGAAGCACAACGGCCTTGCCAGCGTTGAAAACGCATGGCTCAACCTTCAGGCGAGGTTGTGCCGCAGACGAAGTCGCTCGAACCGAGGCGGTGCGAACCATATTCGACAACGTAGTCAGCACCGCGGCGCTGGGCTTCCACCTCGGCTGTCTGCCGGTCGGCGTACACATCCACAAAATGCCACGGGTGCCGGTCTCGCAACACACCCCATCCAAGCACCCAGCCCGCGTTGTCGGGATCTGCCGGCAAATTCTTCGCCAGGCTGCGAATGGTCATAGTAGTGCTCCTCCAAAAGCTACAGTGGCAGGCGTTTGCGCCAGCAGGAACCATTTTACGTACCTCTATCCTGCAGCAGCATCAATAGTAATGCTTGGCGAACGCCATCGGTCGCTGCCGGGGCACTCCTTGCTGCCGGCAATTCTCTGAATGGGTAGACGCAGAAACACTGCGCCGCAGACCGGAGATCCACCATGACAATTGATCACAACGGCCCCGATGCTCCCTATCCAGGCCCTGCAGAAAATACCGCCATCACCGGCGCGACACAGGGCTCAGGATTGGACAAAACCGAATCAGAACCCAAGCAAGATGTTGGGGAAGCATGGAGCGACAAGCGGCCCGAGGACTGGAACCCTCCGCCCGGTAACCCGGGCTCCGATCAGGACGCCCAGGTCGAGCGCGACAACGGCACCGCCCGCACCCACGGCGACGAGGCGCAGAGCGGTGCGGGTCAGGATGGCGAAGTGCCGTTAGCCGCAGATGACCAAGCGCCGATAGAGCAAGAGATGAAGGATGTGGACGCCAACAACTCGGTATCCAGCGAACATCCCGAACCTCGCTGATACCCCGTGCCTGAGGGATGCTTCGATGAATATTTATTACGCAGCACAAGGTGGTGGTAATCGAGATCTGCCTGCCTCACCCGATCCGGTCGTAGATCCAGATCACCCCACGGTTCCTGACCCAGATGATGACCCGCTGATGAACGAAGAGCAGGGCGGGGATTGGGACGAGGGTGAGACTACCGATCAGGGTAGTAAAAAGGCGGAGCAGCCCTATGAGTATCACCAGCGGCTAGAGGATCAATGATGGCGCGCATCTAGTTGACGGTACCCCTGTGGGAGCGGCTTTAGATTTTGAACAAGACAGGTGCTCCCACAGCGTTTGCGGCGAGCTCGCGGACATTGTTTTTCTGCGCGACCGCTCAGCCCAGAACAATCATTCGCGAGCCATCAACACCAACGCTAGCCCAACCGCCAGCACTGCAATCAATGCCCCCACCCAGCCCAGCGATGCCAGCCCCATGTGCTCGATGGTCGCGCCACCAATCGCCGCGCCGATACCAATCCCGCCGTTGGCCGCCGATACGTTCAGCGTGCCAGCGAGCGCCTGGGCCTTGCTGCCTGCGCCCATGACCCGTACCTGGCACACCGGAAACAACGCGGTATAGGCGATACCCCACGCGGCAAGCGCCACTACCAGCAACCACAGGGTATCGATAGCCGGCGCTACGCACGCCATGCCGGCAGCCAACACTGCCAGGAGCAACACCGTAGCACCGAGCGGGCTGCGGTCAACCAGTCGGCCACCGATGGCATTGCCCAGCATGCCCACCGCGCCAAAGCCCATCAGCCACCAGCCCACCTGCGCGCTAGGCACATGAGCGAGGCGCTCCAAGATATCGGCCAGGTAGGTGTAGGCGCTGAACATTGCAGTGAAGACCACGACCGACAGCAGCACGTGCAGGAGGAATTTCGGGTCCTTCAGAATGACCGACTGGCGCTCTCCTGCAGCCCGTTTCGGCGCACTCGGCAGCGACGGCATGAACATCCACATCAGCAAGGCAATGACCAGGCAAAGCCCACCAATCAGCATGAACGTCGCGCGCCAGCCAACTGCGGTCGCCGCCAGCGTGCCGAGCGGAATGCCGAACACGAAGGCCGCAGTGATGCCCATGTAGACTTGGGCCACGGCCTTGCCTTCATTACCACTGCCCGCCAACTGAGCCGCAGACTCGCTGGCTGTCCCCCAGAATACCGGAAGCAAGGCGGCTGCCAGAATGCGCGAGAACGCCATCGTCCAGAAATCCGTTGCCACCGCAGACAGGCCATTGGACACGGCAAAGATCAGCACTATGGTCAGAAACAGTTTCTTGCGATCCCAGTGCGAGATCGCGGCGGTGAGAAATGGCCCCACCAGCATGACGGTGAAGGCAAACACAGTCACCAACTGGCCGGCTTTGGCGATGCTGACATCCAGCTCGCGCGCCAGCCCGGGCAAGATGCCGAGAATGATGAACTCGGTGGTCAGCACGGCGAACGCAGCGATCGTGAGGATCAGAATGCTGGTGCCGGCCCGAGCTTCTGCCGTTCCCGTCGAGGGCGCAGAGGTGGCCTGCATGAGGGTGTACTCCAAATATCTAAATTGAGGGCGCGAGCGTACCCTGGAATAAAATGATCATCCGCGGTATTTCGGAAATAATTATCAGGAATTAAATTCCATAATAGGTGTTTAGCTTGCAGAACGAACAACGCTTGAAGGGGTTGGCGGTTTTCATTTGCGTGGCGGAGGCGGGCAGTTTTACGGCGGCTGCCGAACGCATGCACCTGACCACCTCCGCCGTCAGCAAGAGCGTGGCACGGCTGGAGCAGCGATTGCAGGCCAGGCTGTTCGAGCGCAGCACACGTCGCCTCGCGCTGACCGATGCCGGACGCAACTACTATCGTACCTGCAAGGGCATCATGGCCGACCTCGACGAGGCCGAGATGGAGATGCACAGCGACCAGACCGAACCGCGCGGCCGCCTGCGCATAGATCTACCTGCCTCGTACGGCAAACTCCGCGTCTTGCCACTGCTGATCGACTTCATCGCCGAACACCCGCTGCTGTTGCCGCACATCACCCTCACTGACCGCTTCGTCGATCAGGTCGAGGACGATATCGACATTCTGGTGCGTATCGGTGGCCCGGATATTTGGCCCAACGGCGTGGAGCGCCGGCTGATCGGTGTGCAGCGGCAGATCTTCTGCGCCACGCCCACCTACCTGCAGCGGCACGGCGAGCCCCGTTCGGAAAGCGACCTGCATGAGCATGGCTGCGTGCTTTACGGTAGAGCAGACGGTGGTGTCTACCCGTTGCACTTTCCCGGCGCACATATCGAAGGCAGCGAGCAACGCGTGGTGGCGGGCCGCATTGCCATTGGCAATGCCGAGGGGCAACTGGCGATGGTGCTCGCAGGCTTGGGCATCGCTCAACTGCCCACCTGGCTGGTGCAGGAGCAGCTCGACGCGGGCACGCTGGTGCCTATCCTGCCAAGCCTCACCACGCGCGGGCTGCCCATTCATGTCGCTTGGCTCACCAGCCGGCAGTCGCTGCCAAAAGTGCAGGCATTGGTCGAGGTGATCTGTAACAGCTTCGGTGCAGAAGGCGGCGCAGCTACAGCGTGTAAAGATAGGTAAAAGTGCACACAGGCCAAGCCGCCACGGATCTAGAATCCGCACGCTGCCCAACCTGGCATCAGGCAGGCGGCAGATCTTGGCTTTTGGAGCGTTTTGATGAAGTTGAAACAGTTGGTTCGCGCAGCGCTCGTCGCCGCTTTGGTATCCACCTTGTCAGGTTGCTGGATATTCATGCCGCCCGGTGGTGGTGGTGGTGGTGGTGGTGGTGGTGGTGGCGGCGGGCATGGTGGATTCGGCATGGGTGGCCACGGCGGCGGGCCTCGCTGATCGGTCTTCGCGCTCGAGCAAGGACGCTCCATCGACACTCAGCGCTCGGTTCGCCACCCCAAACGGCACATGCACCATCGGCAAATCCCCCGCAGCCGACGTCAGGTGCGTACGCTGATCATCAAAGAACATATGCGGCTTGAGAATCGACAGCACCCGGTCCTTCTCCATCCCGCCGAGAAAGAACGACTCATCCGGCGAAACCCCCCAGTTCTTGAGCGTCGTCACTACTCGCTCATGCGAAGGCGCATTGCGCGCGGTGACGATGGCGATGCGCAGGATGCGCTGGTACGCCGGGTCTTCGGCCAGCTTGCGATCTTCGAGCTGGCGGATCAAAGAAAGCTTGCGATACAGGTCCGCCAACGGCCCGGGCTGGTGCGGGATGGCCTTGTGCGCATGCTCATGGGCCTGGAATTCATTCAGGTCCTGGCGCTGCTTGTAGACGCTTTCCGCCTCGTCATCGGCGATCACCCCGTCGAAGTCGAAAGCCACCCGCAGTTCGGTGTCGATCTCGTCGTCGTAGATCTTGCTCGGCAGCACCAGGCCAGCAGGGTAGTCGGCGTCGATGGCCCGCTGCACATCGCCTTCGTGGGCGCTGAGGAACAGCGACGCGTTGAAGGCAGGGATGTACTCGTAGGGTGAACGGCCAGACATGAAGGCCGCACGGGTGATGTCGAGGCCGTAGTGATCGATCGAGCGGAACACCCGCAGGCCAGTCTCCGGCGAGTTGCGCGAGAGCAGCACCACCTCCACAGGCAGCTGGTCCGGGAAGGCTTTGTTGATGCTGAGGAAGCGGCGGATGAAGGGGAAGGCGACGCCCTTGGGGAATGGCACATCGAGGTTGGCTTCCTGATGCAGGCGATAAGCCTCGACCCCCTCGGACTGGTAGATATCGTCGGAGTCGGTCAGATCGAACAAGGCGCTGGAGGCGACGCCGACGACAAGTTTCTGTTCGATGGGGTAGGGCATGGCGGAATGTCCTGAAACTCTGAGGGCGCAGCGACCATGATAGGCCAGATGTCACCCTCACTGGATGACTTCGCCGATCATTGCCGTGACTACCTGATTACGAGGATGTTGAACGATCCGTCCAGATTGCATTCCTGGTGATCTCCACCCATCCCCTCCGGCAAGAAAGCTGTGAGGTCATAAGGCAACAGCACCGTATCTAGCGCCAGCGAGAAGGGTACGTCGACCAGGCCTATCCAGGCACCTTCGTTGCGGGTGGCGAAATTCCAGCCAAAACGTGTGCCTGGATACACACAGCGCTCGCCATCCAGGTGAGTCAGCATGCTCCAGCAACCGCTGACCATCAGGACCCATACCAGCACCATGCATCGGGAAATCCAGCGCATCATAAAAAAGCCTTCCGTTTCATAAGTAGTGCCATACCTTCCTGGTCATCCATCAATCAGCCTCATCGATCAACTTCAACTCGCCGTCCCGGTACTGCACAGCGCGGCCCACCCACTCCCGGCTCACCTGTGGCAGCACCGCTGAAGGCTTGCGCAGCTCGCGCAACAACGTCGAACCATGCGACAGCCGCCCACCCATGCGCGCAATCACGGCTCGCGCAGCCTGGTAGTGGGCATGGCGGCCGGGGTCGAGGGTGTCTTCCAGGAGGATGTCTTGGCCAAGAATGCCTTGCACTTGGCCCGGGTAGATCATGAAGCCGGCGGCTTGTTCGCTGCCCTGGCTGCCGTCCTGCCAGAAGCTGCCGTCGCGGCTGCGTACATCGGGATGCGCGGCGAACCAGTGGGCGCGCTCGGCTACTGGCATGGCGTGGTGGACGCGGAAGAAAATCCGCATCAGGTTATCGCGGTACCACTCGCGTACCTGCAGGTAGTAACCGCGCAGGCCTGGCAGGCCGAAGCGGTGCGCCAGGCTGACGTGGCGCGGCCATGCCGGCAGTGTTTGCAGAGGCAACTCTGTCGGTGCCGGGCGCTCGGTGCCGGGGTCGGTCTCCCAAGGCAGGCGGTGTGGGCAGTGCTCCAGGTCGTCGTACGCAGTCGCGGGCCGGCCCAGCCATGCTCCACCACTGCTGGCCAGCGCTGTGGCGATGCACAGGTTGCCCTGCACTACGAAGACATAGAAACGGCTGAACCAATCGGCCAGTTGCTGGCCATCGGCACCCGAGGCTTGCAGTTGCGCCAGTTCTTCATCAAAACGTTGCAGGCCAGGGGCCAGGGCCTGCAGGTGACTGCGGGCGGCCCGCTGCATGCGCCATAGACGCGGCAGCGAGCGCAGCATGCGCAACGGGCGCCAGGGCAGGGTAGGTGTGGCGCCGCCGACTTCGCCAGCATAGCTGGCGGCCGAAATGCCCCAGTCGGCCAGGCGCGCGAGGAACAGGTCGTTGTTGATGTAGGAGGCGCCGCCGAACACGGTGGTGAAGGGTTCGTTGTCCTGCAGCACGCGGCTGTCCCAGCGCGCCATGATTGCCGGGATGCAGGCGGCGGCGCGGCGCTGGGCGTATTCGACGAAGCGGCTGGGCTGAGGCGGCAGGATTTCGGCGATGTTGGCCGAGGTTAGATGCCGACGCCAGCCATGCTCGCTGATCGGGCGGTATTGCAGCAGCCACAGTTGCTGGCCGTCCCAGGCCCATTCGATATCGCCGGGGACGTAGTGGAAGACTTTCAGCACAGCTTGCAGGAAGTCCCACACGGCAGTGGCTGTCAGGCCGTGCAGGTCGGCAAACTGGCCGTTTTGCCAGGCTGTGCCAAGGCGTGAAAGCGTCGCGCGATGCGGGGTGGCCTGGCCGTCAGCCAGGGCTTCGAGGTGGCCTTCGATCCACTCCAGTTCCACGGAAAGGTGGCGCACGAAGGCGATGCCGGACACCGTCGGCTTGATGAAGCGCTGCACCACCACTTCTTCGACACCGGACGCACGCAGCGCGCTGACACGGTCGACGACGGCGTCACTCGGAACGCGCAGATAGGTGGTGCTGAGGCCGGCATTGGCGGCGTCGGCCTGGTCTTCGGCGTAACTGGAGGAGCGCACAGCCCACAGGGTATCCGGCGCCGAGGCCAGCAGCAGGGGGAGGCGTGGGTCGCTGCTGTCGCTCAGGTTCAGGGCTTCGGGTACCGGTTGGCCGGCCAGTGCCGCGAGCTGCAGGCGGCCGCCTTTGGTATGGGCGACGAAACCCTGTACGCCCGATTCCAGCCAAGTGGCGAAATCGGCTGGCGCATCGATCCAGGGGTAGTGCCCCCAGCCGGGTCGCAAGTTGATGCGCAGGTCGGCGCGGGCGAGGATCGCCGACCACGCGGCAGCCTGGGCGATGCCCAGCATTCTGTCCTGGTCACCCCATACCAACTCGACCGGGTCAGTGACCCACTCCAGCAGTGGCAGTGCGGTGTCGGCGCGCAGCTGTTCCCAGGAGGGTACGAACGCTCGGCAGCGGCCGTAGCCTGCGCCCATGCGCTGGTACTGGGCGGGTGTCCAGCGCTGGCTGGAAAACTTGCGCGCGAACCACTGTGGACGATGGCTGAGGAGCCAGTGAATGGTCTTGCGCAATGGCAGCGGCGACATCAGTGCCGGCAGCCGGCGTTGCCAGAGAAAGGCACCGACCGGCGCCAGCAGTACGCTGCGGCTGAAATGCCCAGGTCGGCGTTGCAACGCATGCAGCACGATCAATGCGCTGACGCCCACAGCCATGATCGCGTGGCCACGCCCGGTCATGCTCAGCAGGGCCTGCGCGTACTCATCCAGGCTCTCGCAGGGTGGCAGCGGGTTGTCGCCGAAGCCGGGCAGTTCCAGCGTCCGCACCTGGTAATGCCTGAAGTGCGGCAGCGCATCGTCCCACCAGTCGGCGGCGCTGCCATTGCCGGCCAGCAGGTACAACAACGGCTTGCTCATCGTTGTTCCTCAGGCCAGGTCGCGCAGTGCGCTGTCCAGGGTTGGGTAGCGGAAGCGGTAGCCTGCCTGTTGCAGCCGGCTCGGCATGACGCGTTGTCCATCAAAAAACAACTCGGCCATTTCGCCAGCCAGGACACGCACCGGAGCGGCTGGCACGTGTAGCCACACCGGGCGCTTGAGCAGTTGGCCAGCGGTTTGCGCGAAGGTGCCCTGGCTGACCGGTTCGGGGGCGACCAGGTTGTAGGTGCCGTGCATGTCGCTGTCGGCCATGGCGCGCGCCATCACGGCCAGCACATCGTCACGGTGCACCCAGCTCATGACCTGTTGACCGTCACCCATGCGACCACCCAGGCCCAGGCGGAACGGCATCAACAGTGGCGTCAGCGCACCGCCGGGGCCGAATACCACGCCCAGACGCAGCACCACCTGGCGTGCGCCGAGCGTACTCGCCGGCTTGGCCGCCGCCTCCCAGCGTGCGCACAGTTCGGCCATGAAACCCTCACCTTTGCTGGCGCTTTCATCCAGTTGCAGGCTGCCGTCGCGCACGCCGTAATAGCCGATGGCCGAGGCCTGGATCCACAATGCCGGTTTGTGTCGGGCCTGGGTCATCCAGCGCAACAGCGCTTCGGTGGTGCCCACCCGGCTGGCCAGCAGCTGGGCCTGGCGGCGCGCAGTCCAGCGCGGCCCTGCAACCGGGGCGCCGGCCAGGTTGATCACCACGTCGAAGCGTTCGTCATGGCCGAGCTTGTCGAGGCTGCGCAGGCAGCGCGCGCGGCCGTCGAACAGGTAGGCGGCGCGCAGTGGATCGCGGGCCAGCACGCTTACACTGTGCCCCGCGTCGAGCAGTTGGATGACCAGGGTTTCGCCGATGAAGCCAGTGCCGCCGGTGACCAGAATCTGTTTATAGGCGCCGCCGGCAAACGGGTTGGCCGGCTGCCCCTGGCGTTGCAGGCGCAGGCTGGCCAGCGCATCGCGAATACCCGATGCAGTCACGCCCAGCGCGAACAGGGTCAGCAACCAGCCGCGCCAGCCGAGGTCGATGGCCACCAGGCCGCTGGGCAAGCTCGCCCATTGCAGCAGCTGCAGGCCGTACAAGGCGAAGAAGGCCCCGGCGTTGATCGCCAGCACGGTGTGCATGATGCGCTCGATCGCGGGCAGCTTGCGGCTGCGATCCTCGATCACGAAGTCCCACAGCGTCAGGCCGATTTCCAGGGTGAATACCACCGCCACGATAATCGCCCAGATACCCTGGAAGGCCACATGGGCGATGCCCAGGAACAGCACGCCGTAGCAGCACGAACGCACCGCGTGAATCGCCAGTTCCAGCCGTGCGCCATGGCGGCGGGGCAGGGCTACCGTCAGTTCATGGTGGTAGAGGGTGTCCAGCGCGCCAAGCAACCCTTGGATCAGCAGCAGGTTGAGGGCCCAGGTCAGGATCGGCAGTTCAGCCACGTTCAAGTCCTTTCAAAGTGGAGGTGGGGCGGTCGTGGCGGTATAGCCACAGCAGCGGTGGCAACAGGGCGAGCAACGCCAGGCCGTCGATGAGCAGATGTGACCACATGCCAGCCTGCAGCGACAGCAGCATATCCTGCGGTGCCCACAGCACGATGCCGAACGCCAGCCATGCCCAGGCGTTGTGGCTGCGTAGCCGGTCACCCAGGTGGATCAGGCCGAGCATGTACAGCGAGTAGCTTTGCAAGGTGGCGCCAAACAGCGCCAACCACCAGACCTGTTGCTCGCGGGCGGCCGCTGGCGCCGCCTGGCCCCAGAAGGCCTGCTCGACACTCAATTGATAGCTGCCCAGCAGTGGGCTGTGGCCGGCCCAGGTCAGGCACAGGGCAACCAGCAGATGGGTAAGCGCTGCGGCCTGCAGCCAGCGCACCAGCGCCTGGCGCAGGGCGGGTCGCGAGGTAGAAGAGGGGGAGGGCATTCCTTGTCCTGTCGGCTTCCTTGACGGCGGGCAGTGTACCTTGATTTGCCCTGACCTGAAGCAATCCCTCGCGCACATCCGCCGCTATGCTGAAGCCTTCGACTCACCTCACTCAGGTAAACAAGGAGGCATCCCATGAAAGCTGCTGTTGTTGCCAAAGGGCATCGCGTGGACGTGGTGGACAAGACCCTGCGTCCGCTGGCCCACGGTGAAGCGTTGCTGAAGATGCAGTGCTGTGGCGTTTGCCACACCGACCTGCACGTCAAGAATGGCGATTTCGGTGACAAGACCGGCGTGACCCTCGGCCACGAAGGCATTGGTGTGGTGGTGGAAGTCGGGCCGGGTGTAACCTCGCTCAAGCCGGGCGACCGGGCCAGCGTGGCGTGGTTCTTCCAGGGCTGCGGGCACTGCGAGTACTGCAACAGCGGCAACGAGACGCTGTGCCGCGAGGTGAAGAACTCCGGTTACACGGTGGACGGCGGCATGGCCGAGGCGTGCATCGTGGTGGCCGACTACGCGGTGAAAGTGCCGGACGGGCTCGATTCGGCAGCCGCCAGTAGCATCACCTGCGCGGGGGTGACGACGTACAAGGCAGTCAAGTCATCCAACATCCGCCCTGGGCAGTGGATCGCCATCTATGGTCTCGGTGGCCTGGGCAACCTGGCGCTGCAGTACGCGAAGAATGTCTTCAATGCGCGGGTCATCGCCATCGATGTCAATGATGAGCAACTGACCTTCGCCCGTGAGATGGGCGCCGACCTGGTAGTCAATGCGCGTAGCGAAGAGGTGGCCAAGGTCATCCAGGCCAAGACCGGAGGCGCACACGCGGCAGTGGTCACGGCCGTGTCGAAAAGCGCCTTCAACTCCGCGGTGGATGCACTGCGTGCCGGTGGGCGGCTGGTTGCCGTTGGCCTGCCACCGGAAGCCATGAGCCTGGACATCCCGCGCCTGGTGCTGGATGGCATCGAAGTCGTAGGTTCGTTGGTCGGTACCCGGCAGGATCTCGCCGAAGCTTTCGAATTCGCCGCGCAGGGCAAGGTGGTGCCGAAGGTGACGCTGCGGCCGATCGAAGACATCAACGACATTTTCGAGGAGATGCTGGAAGGGAAGATCAAGGGCAGGATGGTGATCAATTTTGTCAGTTGATCACTGATTGCCTACGGATGCACCGCATAACCGTGTGGGAGCGGGCTTGTCCCGCGAAGCAAACGCCGCGGTGAATGGCACGGGCTTCGCCCGTGTTCGCGGGACAAGCCCGCTCCCACAGGACTGCTGTCAACGCATCTCAGCCATGGTTACCATTGGATTGGCTGACCATCCCATGCCCAGAAGCTGCCACTGTCCGCCGGCCCGTGGCGGCTGATCTGCTCAAGAATGCACTGCGCGGCAAAGGCAGGTTCGAACAATTGCTCGGCGGGCACATTTGCCTGAAATGGCTCTGAAAGCCGTGTGTCGGTGGTGCCGGGGTGTAGCAACAGCACGGTGCAAGCAGGGTTGAGGCGTTTGAGCTCGATGCTGGCAGTGTGCAGCAACTGATTCAGAGCTGCCTTGCTGGCGCGATAGCTGTACCAGCCACCCAGGTGGTTGTCGCTGATAGAGCCTACTCGCGCCGACAGCGCGACAAAAGTGCAGGGCTGTTTGCGCAGAAACGGTAGCAGGTGTTTAAGGAGCAGGACTGGCGCTAGGGCATTTGTAGCGAAGCTGGCTTGAAAACTCGCTAGGTCAAGCTGCGCCAACGCCTTTTCTGCCTTTGCGCCGTCCCGGTGCAGGATGCCCACGGTACTGATCACCAGATGAAGCTGAGAACAACTGCGGCCAACTGCTTTGGCGAGCATGGCAAGCGACTGTTCACTGCGGGCGTCGCAATCAATTCGAATCAGGCGCTCGCCGTACGTTGAGGCAAGGTCAGTCAGCGCTTCTGCAGCGCTGGCGTTACGCGATACGGCCCACACCTGTGACATGTCGGGCCGGGCCAACAGCTGCTCGCAAAGTGCCAAACCGATGCCTTGGCTGGCGCCGCAGATGAGTGCGTTCTGCATCATGATGATTCTCCTTGTTGCACTTCAGTCGTGCGCGGGTTTGCGCCTGGCCAGCCTTGATGATGCTGCACCATGAAGTCGACAAACACCCGCACCCGCGCCGGCATCGCCGGGCCACCGACGAATACGGCGTGGATCGGCTCGCGGTCGCCGGGGTTGTAAGCCTCCAACAGCGGTACCAGTTCACCGCTTCGCAGTTCATCGGCAACCGTGAAGGTGCCGATGCGCGCAATACCAGCGCCAATCTTGGCCAGCTGCGCCAGGGCCTCGCCACTGCTGCATTCGATAGTGCCGGCCACCTTCAGCGAAAAGGCTTGCCCTTCGCGAAGAAACGGCCACTCTGAAACCGCACGGCGGAAGTTGAAGCGCAGGCAGTTGTGCCGGGCGAGGTCTTCCGGTCGCTCGGGAGTACCGCAACGCTCAAGGTACGCGGGCGAGGCAACGATGACTTCGCCGGTGTCGCCAATGAAACGCGCACTCAGGGAACTGTCTGGTAGATGGCCAAAACGCAAGGCGACATCGGCCTGGCCGCCGAGGATGTCGGTGACTTCGTCACTCAGCGTCAGGTCGACCAATACCTGTGGATACAACGCGCTGAACGCAGCCACCAGCGGCACCACGGTCTGGCGGCCGTGGCCAAGGGCGGCGCTGACCCTCAGCCGGCCCCTCGGTACGCCCTGATCGGTGATGGCATCTTCAACCTCGAGCATGTCCGCCAGGATGCGCCGGGCGCCGCGCAAATAAGCATCGCCCTCGGCCGTGAGCGTGATCGCCCGGGTGGTGCGCAACAGCAGGCGGGTGCCCAGGCGCTGTTCGGTGCGCGCGATGATCCGGCTGACGGCCGACGGGGTCAGCCCCAGCGCTCGCGCAGCAGCCGAAAGGCTGCCTTCGTCCACCACCTTGGCGAAAACCTCCATCTCGCCGGACCGGCCGTTGTATTCCATTTGTGCCTCTTGCGCAAAGGTGGTTTCCAGAAATGCTATCTAGTGCTTTAAAAGCTCGAATCGTAGCATTCCAGGCACAGATTAGGAGCTTTGCCATGCGTATCAATCCACCTCTCGTCGCACTCGCCGTCGGTGCCTTCGGCATCGGTGTCACCGAATTCGCTCCCATGGGCATGTTGCCCAGTATTGCCGCCGACCTCGGTGTGTCGATCCCTGCCGCCGGGCTGCTGGTCAGCGCCTACGCGATTGGCGTGCTGATCGGCGCCCCGTTGATGACCCTGGCCACCGGCAAGATCCCACGGCGGTACCTGCTGATCGGGCTGATGGCAATTTTTACCCTGGGCAACCTGATGTCGGCGCTGGCCACCGATTACCAGAGCCTGCTGATCGCCCGTGTGGTGACCTCGCTCAACCATGGCGCGTTCTTTGGCGTTGGCTCCATCGTCGCGGCTAGCCTGGTGCCGCCGGAAAAGCGCGCCGGTGCCGTGGCGGCGATGTTCATGGGGCTGACGCTCGCCACCATCGGTGGTGTGCCGCTGGCCACCTGGTTCGGTGAGCTGATGGGGTGGCGCACTGCGTTCTGGGGCATTGCCGGCCTTGGGCTGGTGACCATGGTCGCACTGTGGTTCGCATTGCCCGAGTTGAAGCTGCCTGCGAGCAATGGCGCGCTGGCCGAGATTCGCGTCCTGACGCGTGGGCCGGTGTTGTCGGCGCTGGCGCTGACGGTAGTGGGGTCCAGCGCGATGTTCACGGTGTTCACCTATATCGCGCCGATCCTGCACAGCGAGGCGGGGGCTTCCACCCCTTTCATCACCGCCATGCTCGTGCTGTTCGGTGTCGGGCTGACCTTGGGTAACGTGTGGGGTGGCAAAGCGGCTGACCGCTCAGTCGACCGTACCTTGATGGTTTCGCTGGCGATATTGATTGCGGTGTTGCTGGTGTTTCCGCTGGTGCTGGGCTGGCCGCTGCCGACTGCCGTGGCCATTCTGGTCTGGGGTGCAGCCAGTTTCGCCCTGGTGCCACCGTTGCAGATGCGTGTGATGGAGGCTGCCAAGGACGCGCCCAACCTGGCGTCGGCGGTAAACATTGGCGCGTTCAACCTGGGCAACGCCATAGGTGCTGCATTGGGTGGGGCCGTCATTAATGCGGGTCTGGGTTATTCGGCGATTTCGCTGGCCGGAGCGATGATGGCGGGAGTAGGTCTGTTGATGACCGTGGTTTGGCGTACACGGCCGCAGCCGCTTGCACTTTGCGGGTGAGCGCCGCTTCAGCGACTATGGCCTTTTAACGATGAATGAGTGGGTGAGGACAGGGTTATGGCACTGACGCTAAGGCAAGCGCTCGTCACGGACATTCCTTCTATCTACCAGGGCGAGCAAGGCTACATCCGCAGTTGGGAGCCCACTCACGAACTGGCCTGGCAAAACGACCTGCACCGGCACCTGACACGCTGGGTCGAGCATTTCGAGCGGCTCACGGTGGCAGAGATCGACGGCCATTTCGCGGGCTATTCGTTGTGGATGCCTGTCGAGGACCTGGCCGAACTGTGCACCCTCAACGTCAGCCCGCAGTACCGCCGAAATGGCATCGGCCGGGCGCTGCTGACGCGCTTTGGCGCTGATGCAGCGCAATCCGGTTTCAGCCGCCTGGTGCTCAGCGTTCGCGCAGACAATCCAGCAAGGCTGATGTACGAGCAAGCTGAGTACGCGTGCACAGGCACGGATCACCACGGCTATAAGCGTTACGAAAAAGTCTCGCCGATACGGGTGTAGACTGTTTTTCCTCTCGCTGACAAGGATACCGTCGTGCTCCCCGACAAAGCCTGCGCCGTGCTGCTGTCCCCCACCTTCCCGCCCAGAATCCTCCTGTTTCGCCATCCACAGGCGGGTGTGCAATTGGTCAAAGGCACGATCGAGCCGGGCGAAACACCCGGGCAGACGGCCCTGCGGGAATTGATGGAGGAGGCGGGCATCACCCGCGCAGTGCTCAAGCGCGATCTTGGTCATTGGGATGCGGCACATCAGGGCCAGGTCTGGTCGTTCCAGCTGTGTGAAGTCCAAGAACCTCTGGCCGAACACTGGTCGCACCAGACCCATGATGATCATGGCCACGTGTTCAGTTTTTTCTGGGCTTCATTCGCCGATTTGCCTTATGACGAATGTCATACGGTGTTCCAGCGCGCCTTGGTCTATCTACGCAATATCCTGCCTGGGTGCGGCTACACGCTGTATGCGCCCCGGCTAGCCGATATCGACGCGCTACTGCGTTACCTGCCTGAGCTTTACCCAGACGGTGTCGCCATCAAGACCTACTCCATAATGGGCAACAACACGTGGCCGACGTATGTCGATGTCGTTGAGGCGTTCTTCCGCGAAGCTGGCAAGGAACACTGGACGCATTACGACTATCGGCGCAGTGGTGCGCAGGCCCTGCTCCGAGACCCCGCTGCCATCGCGCAAGCCAGCCTCGCCGAAATTCAAGGCATGCTGACCGATTGCGTAAGGGGCGAGCGCTTTTGCGACGGGCATTGGGCAAGCATGATCGAACAGGGCTGCATCTTGAAAATCCTGAACCGGCTGGCGAGCTTGCGCAAGATGATGTGACCTGAGAAAAGCTTGGAACTGCATTGCTGCGTAAATTAGAATCACTCACATTTACACCACCGCAAGGTCTTCTCCATGATCGACGCCGCCACGCCCCCGGAGCACAGCCTGCCCGCCCTGTATCGCGAGCACCGTGGCTGGCTGGAAGCCTGGTTGCGCCGGCGCATGGGCAACGCCTGGGATGCGGCTGACCTGAGCCAGGATACTTTCCTCAAAGTGCTGGCCAGCGCTCAGCCACTCGCCGAAATCCGCGAGCCACGTGCCTATCTGTTGACTGTGGGCAAGCGCCTGCTGAGCAACTTTCATAAACGCCGCAGTCTGGAGCAGGCCTATCTCGATGCGTTGGCACAATTACCCGAGCGGAGTCTGCCGTCCCCGGAGCAGCGCTGGATTCTGCTGGAAACCCTGCAAGCACTCGACGCATTACTCGACGGGCTGAAAGCCCCGGTGCGCAAGGCGTTTCTCTGGAGCCAGCTGGAAGGCCTTGGTTACGGTGAAATCGCCGAACGTCTCGATATTTCCGAACGGACCGTCAAACGCTACATGGCGCAGGCCTACGAGCACTGCCTGCTGGCAGAGTTGTAATGCCTGCACAATCACCTGAAACCCGCGAAGTGTTGCGGGCTGCGGCGCGCTGGCTGGCGCTGCTCGATTCCGGCAAGGCCAACGAAGGCGAGCTGCAGCGCCTGGCGCAGTGGCGCGCCAGCGACCACCTGCACGAGAGCGCCTGGCAAAAGGCGCTGCTGCTGCGCCAGCGGTTTGCCCAATTGCCCGGCGAGCTGGCGATGTCCACGCTGGACCGCCCGGATGCCGGGCGTCGAGCGTTGCTCAAGCAAGCGCTGGGTGTGGCGGCATTGGTCCCCGCCACCTGGCTGATTGGCCGGCAGGTGCCAGTGGACGCGTGGACCGCCGACCTGCACACCGCTGTAGGTGAGCGCAGGCGACTGCAGTTAAGCGATGGCACGGCCTTGCAGTTGAACACCGACAGCGCAGTCAACATCGACTTGGCTGCGCGACGCCTGACGCTGGTACGGGGTGAAGTTGCCGTCACGGTCCCCAGCGGCCTGGATATGGCCGTGCAGGTACCCTTAGGGCAGGTGGCGGTCAGCGCTGCCGAGGTCTGCGTGCGTCTGCTCGATCAGGCTTGCCAGGTGTCGGTGCTCAACGGCATGGCTACCCTGAAACCGCTGCGCGGTTCTGCCCTGGCGTTGTCGGCTGGGCAGCAGGCCACCCTGCAGGCCGCAGGCGTTGGCCCGGTCACTGCGTTGGATGATGGTCTGCTGGGCTGGCGCGACGGGGTGCTGAGGCTCGACGATCGGCCACTGGGCGACCTCTTGAATGAGTTGCGCAGGTACCGACCCGGGCTTTTGCGCTGGGAGCCGGCCCTGGAAAACCTGCGTGTCACCGGGACCTTCCGCCTCGACGATACGGACCGCGTGCTGTCACTGTTGGCGGCCAGCCTGCCGCTGGAGGTACATGCGCGCACCCGTTACTGGGTCACGCTCGCCGCGCGAGAAAATCGCGCGTGAGGCTGTCCCCTTTTTTCCACTCGCCGGTCATTAGCAGTAGGAAAAAATAACGGGAGCCTTGTTCGATGCCTGCAGTACTGCCTTGCCGCCCACGCCCTTGGATGCACCTGGGCTTCACCTTGAGCCTGCTGTTGAGTTCACCTGCCTGGGCCGATGACCTAGCCCGCCGAGCCTATCAGGTGCCCGCCGGCAGCCTGGGCGCTGCGCTCACCCGGTTTGCCGACCAGGCCGGTGTCAGCCTTTCGCTCGACCCGGCATTGCTCAATGGCCGGCAAAGCAGTGGCTTGTCTGGCAGTTACAGCATAGCGGAAGGCTTCATGCAGTTGCTGCAGGGCAGTGGCCTGCAGCTGCAACAGGTGGGCGAGGGGACCTACACCCTGGTGCCGGTTGCACAGGGCGCCGATGCTCTGGAAATCGCCCCGACCAGCATTGTTGGTACACAGGCGCTGGGCAGCGAAGCACAGCCCTATGCTGGCGGTCAGGTCGCGCGCCAAGGTTCGCAGGGCTTGCTTGGCTCACGCGACTTCATGGACACGCCGTTCAGCATGACCACCTACACCAGTGACCTGGTCAAGAATCAGCAGGCCCGTACCTTGGGCGACCTGATCGCCAGCGACCCCTCGGTGCGAGCAACCAACCCAGCGGGTGGGCGTTTCGAGCAGTTCACCATTCGCGGCTTCAGCCTATTCAACAGCGACGTTGCCTACAACGGCCTATACGGCATCCTACCCACCTATTCCATCGACATGGAAATGGCCGACCGGGTAGACATCATCAAAGGGCCAAGCCAGCTGATCAACGGCATTTCGCCGCGTGGCAGCGTGGGCGGCGGCATCAATGTGGTGCCCAAGCGCGCAGGTGACAAGCCCATCACCGAATTCACCGGCAGCTACGCCTCGAACAGCCAAGTGGGCGGTGCGGTGGATATTGGTCGGCGCTTTGGTGAGGGCGACCAGTTCGGCGTGCGCTTCAACGGCGTGAAGCAGTCCGGCGACACCGAATGGGACCACCAGCGCGTCGAACGCGAGATGGCCGTGCTGGGCCTGGATTTTCGCGGTGAGCGCCTGCGGCTTTCGGCCGACCTCGGCCACACCGAGCGCGACACCGACGCCCCGCAGGAGCGGGTGCTGGTGGGTGCCAACGCCAAGGTGCCGGACGCCGAGGACGTGCGCCACAACTACGCCCAGGCCTGGAGCGAGGCACGCACCAACGACACCTTCGGCGCCTTGAACGCCGAGTACGATATCAGCGATTCGCTGCTGGCCTACGGCGCGGTCGGGGCGCGCAAGAGCAACCATGACTTTCTGCGACACAACGTTTCGATCATCAATGACGCCGGCGACTTCACCGTCCAGCCACGTGACTTCACCCGCGATGAAAGCGTGCGCACGGCCATGGCCGGGCTGCGCAACTGGTTTCATACCGGGCCGGTCAGTCATGAACTGAACCTGGCCGCCACGTACTTCTACATGGACTTCGAAAACGGCGGCGCGCGCTATGGCTCGGCGCCCAGCAACCTTTACAACCCGGTGGCGACCCCGACGCCCGGCACCCCGACGCGGATCGACGCCAAGGTCTATACGGAGAACCGCTTCACCGGGCTGGCGCTGGCCGACACCCTGGGTTTCTTCGACGACCGCCTGCTGCTGACGCTCGGTGCCCGCTGGCAGAGGGTGCAGGTCGATGACTGGAGCAATGGCATCAAGGGCGACACGGCCTATGACGAGGAAAAGGTTTCGCCCTCGGGCGGCGTGCTGCTCAAGGTCACCGACCAACTGTCGCTCTACGCCAACTACATGGAAGGCCTGAGCCAGGGCAAGATCGCGCCATCGACCTCGGTCAACGAAGACCAGATCTTCCCGCCGTTCACCAGCCGCCAGGTCGAGGTCGGCGCCAAGTATGACTTGGGCACCGTCGCCTTGACCGCCAGCGCCTTTCGCATCCGCCAGCCTGCCTATGAGACCAACGCCCGCTCACGCGTGTTCGGCCCCAATGGCAAGCGCGACAACCGCGGGATCGAGCTCAGCGTGTTTGGCGAGCCGCTCGACGGCGTTCGCCTGTTGGGTGGGGTGATGTACATCGACAGTGAACTGACCGATACCGTCGGCGGCACCTTTGATGGCAACCGCGCCCCGGCAACGCCGGAGTACAACGTGAACCTCGGCGCCGAATGGGATGTGCCCGGTATGGCCGGGCTGACGCTGACGGCGCGCGGCATTCACTCCAGTTCGCAGTACCTGGATCAGGACAACAGCAAGCAGATAGATAGTTGGGAGCGTTTCGATCTCGGGGCACGGTATGCCTTCAAGGTCGATGCCACCGAGGTTACGGTACGTGCCAGTGTCGAAAACGTGCTGAATGATCGTTACTGGGCTTCGGCCGGGGCGTCGGATGACAGCGAGCCGGGGCTGACCTTGTCTACGCCCCGGACTTGGCTGTTGTCGGCGACCCTGGGGTTTTGACTAAGGCGTGCCATTGCGCCCGTACAGGATGAATCCGGGTCGCTCGGTCAGGCGCTCGAAATATTCACTGACCGCCGGCAGGTGCGGATGCTCGAAGGGCGTTTCGAACCAACGATTGACCGAAAGCCCGATGGGAATATCGGCCAGCGTGAAGCGGTCCCCGGCAACGTAAGCCCCGGTCGCGGCCAGTTGCTGATCGAGTATGCGCATGTAGCGCGACCACTCTGCGCACCCGGCGGCAAGTGCCTGGGCATCCTGGTGAGCGGGCGAATGCCGCACCAGCGACATGAAGGCGTAGCTCCAAGACCGGTTGAGGTCCGAGGACTGCCAGTCGATCCACTGATCGACACGGGCCCTCGCTTTTGCCTCGGTCGGGTAGAGCGCCGCATCGCCGTAGCGGGTCGCCAGGTAGCGGATGATGGTGTTGGATTCCCACAGCGTGAAATCGCCATCCTGAATCACCGGAATCATGGCGTTGGGGTTCAATGCCACGAAGGCCGGGGCGTCGGTGGCTTGAAAGCCTATGCCCCAGTCTTCGCGCTCGAAGGGAATGTCGTACTCGCTGCAGGCCCATAGGACCTTGCGCACGTTGATGGAAGACGCCCTGCCCAATATCCGTAACATGCTGTCAGTCCTTTACCGGGAAGTGCCGATCGTCAACCACGGCACTCCCTCGGTCAAGGCCTCTGGCAGCAGTCAGTAACGCACCTCCACCCCCACGTATGCACCCACCCCGTCGCCTGGCCAGAATGCTGCGGTGTCCTGCCCGTTGGCGTTGTACACCGGGGTGATCGCGCTCACGTAGGCTTTGTTGGCCAAGTTCTTCAAGTCCAGCGAGACCTTCCAGTTGCCCTTGGGCGCTTCATAGCCCAGGTTCGCGCCCCAGATGGTGTAAGAGGGGGCGTACAGCGTGTTGGCATAATCCACCGCCGTGCGCGACGCCGACTGCACGTTGACCCCGGTGTACCAGCCACTGTGGTCCTGGTACTGCAATTCACCCTGGTAGATGTGTTTGGGTACGCCCGGCAGCTGGTTGTCGCCGAAGGCGTCGTCGTGCCGGTAGTAGAAGTCGTTGTAGGTGTACATCTGGCGCCAGCGCACCAGGTCGCCCTGGGCGTTTTCCCACAGGCGGGTGTTGAGGCCAGCCTCGACGCCCTGGTGGATGGTCGGCGACGCATTGAAGGCCCCAGTGACCGCTGCCGCCGTGGAGGTGGCGGGGATCAGCTGCACGTTCAGCAGTTCGTCGTGGATCCATGAGCGGTACAGCGCCAGGCTGCCGTCGAAGATGCCGTGCGAACCCTTGATGCCGACCTCGAAGGTGTTGGCCTTCTGTTCCACCAGCGGCCGGATGTAGGGCAGGGCAGGGCCTGACCCCGAGTATTCCCACGAAGCAGGCGGGTCGATGCTGCGGCTGAAGTTGGTGAACAACTGCAGGTTGGGGCTGAACTCATAGCGCAGGCCGATGCGTGGCGCCACGCTCCAGTTGTCGTAGTCCACGTGCTGCGGGAAGTCGGTGGTGTTGGCATTTACCGCGTGGTCGATATCGACCTTGCGCCGCACGTTGATGAACGACACGCCACTGGTGAGCCAGAGGTTGTCGACCAGATTGAGGTCGTTGCCCAGGGCGATCACCCGGTCGAACGAGTCCTTGTAGTCGACCTTCTTCAGCGACACCTTGTCGTCGTTGGCCGAATTCACCCCGCCGCGCAGGTGCTGGGTGGAGGTAAAGGCAATGTTGCTGCGGCTTTCATGGCCGAACAGGTAGTCGACGCGGTCGTAGCCCAGCAGCAGGCCGAGGTCGTGCCAGTCCCAGTAGCTGGGGTTGCTCGGGCTGCGCGGGCTGTTGGTGTGGCGGTAGTCGTGGTACGACAGGCCGACGGTCAGGCGCGCGTCGTCGTCGAAGGTGTAGGTGGTCTTGCTGCCCAGCCAGATGCTGCCGGGGCGGCGCGCTCCGGCACCGCTGCTTTCTGCGGTGGCGCTGGCGCGACGGCTGTGGTGCAGGGCGCCATCGAGGGTGGTGGCGCTGGGGTCATTGTGGGTTTCGTCGCGGTAACGCAGCAGCAGGCGGGTTTCCAGTTTCGGGCTGAAGCGGTAGCCGGCGTTGGCGACGATGCCGGAACTCTTCGCCAGGCTGTAATCGCGGTAGCCTTCGTTGCGGTAATTGTCGGCTTGCAGGTAGTAGTCCAAGTCGCCTTCGACACCGCCGTAGCTGATGCTCTGCTTCTGGTAATGGTAGCTGCCGGCCTCGGCGCGCACGCGCAGGCCGGGGGCGCTGTAGCCGCTGTGGTTGACGAAGTTGACCGCGCCACCGAGGGTCAATGCGCCGTACTGGAAGGCGTTGGCGCCGCGCAGGATCTCGGTGTAGTTGACGCCGCTGGTGTTGAGAAACTCGTAGGGCGTGCCACCGGGGCCGGTCAGTGGTAGGCCGTCGAAGAGGAATTTGATGCCTTCGCGGAAGTAGCCCGGCGAGGTGTTGGCGCCGGAGCCGCGGATCGAGATCTTCGCCGCATCGTTGCCGCCGGTGGACTGCACGAACACGCCGGGCTGATAGGCGAGGGTGTCCTGCAGGGTAGCGGTGCGGCCTTTGGCGACTTCTTCGCTGTCGACCACACTGGTGCCGCCAGGTACTTCGGCCAAGGCGCTGGCCGCTTGTTGCACTTCGGTTTGCTTGTTGCCTTGCACGGTCACCGTGCCGAGGGCCTGGTCAGCCGCCAGTGCCGTGACCGGGACCAGCAGGGCCGTGGCCACGGTGGCCAGGGCGGCCTGGCGGATCGCCAGGCGCAGTGGATGGGGTTGGATCGCACGCATCGTCGTATTCCTTGAAAGTCATCTTAGGTCCTCGGCGTTCTATGGGAATAGTCAGGCCTGTCGAAGGGAGTAAGAGCAGTTTCTATGCCAGGTGGCAAAAAGCCCGAAAGTTGGGGTCTAGTTGCCCTGACGCTAGTAAGGCACTGAACTAAACGGTGGGGTTTTGTTGCGTGAGTGTTGTGATGCGAACAGCGCCGGTTATATATAAATATCAAAATAACACTCGACCCTGTGGGAGCGGGCTTGCCCGCGAATGCTATATTGAAGCCGCCGCCGTATTCGCGTGCAAGCCCGCTCCCACAGGGTCATGTGTTGGTGATGCAACAGGCGGTGAACAGTTTGTATGGTCTAACAACTAGTAATACGGCAAAAGCCAATCAAATAGGCGTTAAAAGGCTGGCACGACAACTGCAATACCTCCCCTACAGATAAGGGGGAGTTTCTGCAGTCGATGAAATACTTCATTCAAATTTGGTTGTTGAGCAGCACGTTATTGCTAGCCGCCTGCTCGCCAGCCACACCACCGGACACCGCCAACACCCTCAAGGGTGAAGCCGTGCGCGAAGTGGACGGTGTGCTGCGCTACGCACCGGGCGATTTCGTCGAACAACGGCCCGGCCGTCGCGGCGGCACCTTGCGCGTGTCCGCCGCCAGCGATGCCGGCAGCTTCGATATCCACGCCCTGTCCCACGGCAATATCGCCTGGATGGGCCGGGTGCTGTTCGACTGCCTGGTTTACCAGACCGAGGACGGCACTCTGACGCCGTGGCTGGCAAAAAGCTGGGACATCAGCGCCGATGGCCTGACCTACACCTTCCACCTGCGCGACGATGTCACCTTCAGCGACGGCGAGCGCTTCGACGCCGAAGCAGTGCGGGTCAACCTCGAACACATGCGCGACCCCAGAACCAAATCGCCGCTGGCGGCTGCCTATATCGCGCCGTACCTGAAGGGCCGCGTGGTCGATGAATTTACCTTCGAAGCCACCTTGCGCGAGCCCTACGCGCCGTTCCTCGATGTGCTGTCGCAGGGCTGGCTGGGGATGATCTCGCCCCGGCAGATCCTCGAAGCGCCCGCGACCATCGCCAGCCAACCCATCGGCAGCGGTCCGTTCGTACTCAGCCGTTGGGTGCGAGTGCAGGGCGCCACGTTCGAGCGCCGGCGTGGCTACGATTGGGCGCCGCCCGCCACCCATCACCAGGGCGAGGCCTACCTGGACCGCATCGAGCTGAGCTACGTGCCCGAAGCCATGATCCGCTACACCTCGCTGGAGGCCGGCGACAGCGACATGGCCCTGGACGCGCCAGCGCAGAATGCCCAGGCGATGCGCGCAAACCCCGACCTGGTGCTGCGCAGCCGCGTGCGCAAGGGCATCCCGTTTCGCAGCATCACTTTCAATGTCGAGCGCCCGCCTTTCGACGATGTGCGCGTGCGTCAGGCCGTGGCCAAAGCCGTCGACCGCAAGGGCCTGGCATGGATTTCCGGCTTTGGTGAATACCTCGCAAACGACGGTTTCCTGGCCGTGAACACGCCGGGCTACGATCCAGTGGCCGCCGCAGCGCTGGCCTTCGACCCGGCAGCAGCCAACCGCCTGCTCGATGCTGCCGGCTGGTCCGGCCGCGATGATCAAGGCTTTCGTACCCGCAACGGCCAGCGCCTGGCCGCAACCCTGCTGACCTACGACAACCCGGCATTCCCCGCTAACGTCGCCGTGGCCACCCAGGCCGATTTGCGCAAGGTCGGTTTCGACCTGGACATCCAGTTGCTGCCCATTACCCGGGTGACTGAACTGCGCTATGCCGGCGACTTCGATGCGCTGGGCGGTGGTTACTGGCACACCAACACCGCCGATGGGCTGTACATCCTCTACCACAGCCAATCGATCCCCAGCGCGAAAATGCTCGGGCAGAACGTCGGCCACTTCCGCGATACCCAGGTCGACCAACTGCTTGGCGAGGCGCGCGGCAGTACCGACCTGATGCGCCGCCAGCAGCTCTACCGCCAGGCCCAGCAACGTCTGGCCGAGACCATGCCCTCAGTGCCCTCGGTGGAGGCGCAGATGCTGCTCGCCTACCGCAAGGCCGTCGGCGGTGTGCTGTTCGACGGTTCGCACAACGTACCCCTGTTTACCGGTGTGTGGCTGGCCAAGGAGCACCCATGAAACTGCTGCCAACCCTGCTGCGCCGCCTGCGCGACGGTGTAATCGTGCTCTGGGCCGCCGCGACCCTGACCTTCATCGCCGTGCAGCAGAGTGCCGGCGATACCGCACTGGCGATCCTCGGCGGCCCCGACGCCATGCCCACGCCGGCGATGCTTGCCCAGGTGCGTGCCGATTACGGCCTCGACCAACCGCTGTGGGTGCAATACGGCCATTACCTGGCGCGCTTGGCGCAGGGTGACCTGGGCGAGTCGTACCGGCTGCGCATCCCGGTCAGCCAGGCCATCGGCGAGCAGGTCGGTGCCACCTTGACACTGGCCAGTACGGCGGCACTGCTGTCTGTCGTGCTGGCGTTACTGTCGGCGCTGCTTACCGCAAACCGGGGCCGACGCCTGCGGGCGCTGGTATCGGGCGTCGAGCTGGTGCTGTCGTCGACGCCCAACTTCGTGATCGGCACCTTGCTGCTGCTGGCCTTCGCCTTCTACTTCCACCTGCTGCCCCCGTCCGGATCGAGTGGCTGGCGCGCGCTGGTGCTGCCGACCCTGGCCCTGGCGTTGCCGATTGCTGCGGTGCTGGCGCAGGTGCTGCGCCAGTCGCTGGAGCAGGCGCTGGAACAACCCTTCATCACCCAGGCCCGCGCGCGCGGACTGTCCGACACCGCCGTGCGCCTGCGTCATGCCCTGCGCCACGCGCTGGTGCCGCTGGTGACCCTGGCCGGCTACGTGTTCGCCAGCCTGCTCGGTGGCGCCGTGGTGCTGGAGCTGTTGTTCGGCCGCCAGGGCATCGGCCGGCTGATGCTCGAAGCCACCGGCAACAAGGACGTGCCACTGGTGCTCGGCGTGACCCTGCTGGCGGCGGCCATCTACGTGCTGGTCAACCTGCTGGTGGACCTGCTGACCCAGGCCATCGACCCGCGCACTACGCGCCGCTGAATTCAATAGAAAGGAACCTACATGAGCCAACTCCCGATTACCGACGCCGAGCTGGACGCGCGTTTCGAACCCCTCTACCGCCGTATCGCCGAAGGCGCGGTAGAGCGCGAGCAGCAGCGCTCCCTGGCCTTCGAACCGGTGGCCTGGCTGCGCGAAGCGGGCCTCGGGGCCTTGCGCGTACCACGCAGCCATGGCGGCCTTGGCGCCAGCCTGCCGCAACTATTGCGCCAGCTGGTACGCCTTGGCCAGGCCGATTCCAACCTGCCGCAGATCTTCCGCGCCCACTTCGGTTTCGTCGAAGGGCGCCTGGCGTCCAACGACGCCGCCTCGCAGGACTACTGGTTCGCCCGGGTAGTGGCCGGTGAGCTGTGGGGCGCGGCCATGGCCGAGCGCACCGACAGTACCGGCAACACCGTGCAACTGAACGACAGCGAAGACGGCTACCGCCTGGACGGCGAGAAGTACTACTGCACCGGTACCCTGTACGCCGACTGGGTGGCGGCGGTGGCCAACCATGGCGATGACTTCGTCAGCCTGGCGGTGTCCACCCACGCACCGGGCGTGGAGCGGGTCGACGACTGGGACGGCTTCGGCCAGCGCCTGACCGGCAGTGGCACCACGCGCTTCACCCAGGTAACCGTGCAACCGCAACACCTGCTGCGCCGCTTCGCCAAAGGCGAACTGCGCGCCGAGTCTTACCTCACGGCGTTCTACCAGGCCGTGCACCTCGCGACCCTGGCCGGCATCGCCCGCGCCGTGCTGGCCGATGCCGTGGCTTTCGTCCAGGGCCGCAGCCGAACCTTCGGCGTGCCGGGGCAATCGCAGCCGGCCGAGGACCCGCTGGTGCAAGCCGTGGTCGGCCGCCTGGCGAGCCTGGCTTTTGCCGCCGAAACGCAGGTCACGGCAGTGGGGCAAAGCCTGCAAGTCGTGTTCGAAGCCGGGCAGGCTGGCGAGGTGCCGGAGCAGCTGTACACCGACGCTGAAATTCACACCTTCCAGGCCCAGCAGATCGTGCTGCCACAGGTGCTTGAGGCCAGCACCTTGCTGTTCGAAGTCGGCGGTGCCTCAGCCACCAGCAATGCCCGGCGCCTCGACCGCCACTGGCGCAACGCCCGCACCCTGGCCTCGCACAACCCGGCCATTCACCGCGAGCAGGCGCTGGGCAACTACTACCTCAACGGCATCAGCCCGGCCCAGGCCTGGCGCGCCCGTCAAGCCGCCGCCAGCGCAGGGCAGGGCAGTGGCGACGAAGCCAGCGCGGTCTGAACAGGAGAATCACCATGAGCAACAAACCCACCCAGATGAGCCTGGGCATGAACATCCTCGGCTTCGGCTCCCATGCCGGCGCCTGGCGCCAGGGTGAAGCGGCGATCGATGCCTATATCGACGTCAACTACTACCGCGACATTGCCCGGTTGTCCGAGCGCGGCTGCCTGGATGCGATCTTCCTCGCCGATGGCCCGGCGCTGCCGCCGGATGTTTCCAGTCAGCCCGGCGGGCGCCTGGAGCCGACCGTGCTGCTGACCGCAGTGGCCGCGGCCACCGAGCGCATCGGCGTGATCGCCACCTGCTCCAGCACCTACAACGAGCCCTTCAACCTGGCCCGGCGCATCGCCTCGCTGGACCACATCAGCGGAGGCCGCGCGGCCTGGAACGTCGTCACCAACGCCGGCGACGCCGCCGCGCAGAACTTTGGCCTGGCGGGTGCGCCGCTGCATGGGGACCGCTACGGGCGCGCCGCAGAGTTCGTCGATGTGACCCTGAAACTGTGGGACAGCTGGGAAGACGATGCGGTGATCGGTGATCGCGCCGGGGGCCGTTTTGCCGACCCGAGCAAGGTGCACACCCTGGACTTCCAGGGCACGCATTTTCAGGTCAAAGGCCCGCTGAACCTGCCGCGTTCGCCCCAAGGCCGGCCGGTGCTGGTGCAAGCGGGGTCGTCCGAAGGCGGCAAGGCACTGGGCTCGCGCTACGCCGATGCGATCTTCACCACCCAGACCACCTTGGCCGACGGGCTGGCGTTCTACCAGGAGATGAAAGCGCGAGCCAAGGCCTGGGGGCGCAACCCGCAGCACCTGAAAATCATGCCGGGCCTGTCGACCGTGATCGGCAGTACCGAAGCCGAGGCGCATGCGCGGTTCGATGAACTCAATGCCTGGCACGGCGAGCACGGCTTGCTGCAGCAGGTGGCGGGGCGCATCGGCATCGATGCCAGCCAGCTGGACCCGGACGCGCCATTGCCTTGGGCAAAGATTGGCGCGGTGGCGGATTTCGAGCGCGGATCGCACGGCTTTCTGGAAGCTCAGTTGAACCTGGCACGCAGCGAAAACCTGACCATCCGCCAGCTGTCGCGGCGGATCCTGGTGGGGCACCGGTTGGCGGTGGGGACACCGGAGCAGGTGGCCGACACGCTCGCTGAATGGTTCCTGGCCGGCGCTGGTGATGGATTCAATATCATGCCTGATGTGTTCCCTTCAGGGGCGCGGGTGTTCGTCGAGGAGGTGGTGCCGTTGCTGCAGAAACGCGGGTTGTTCCGCACCGAATACACTGGCACCACCTTGCGCGAGCACCTCGGGTTGCCCAAGGCCGCGAACCAGTTTGCCGAGGCCAGTCGCGAGACCGCATCGGCTGTTTAAGGGGGCGCTGCGCACCCCATTCGCGGGGCAAGCCCGCTCCCACAAGGATCTCCACAGGCCCTGTGGGAGCGGGCTTGCCCCGCGAATGGGCTGCAAAGCAGACCTGCGATTTCAACTCCACTGCATCTTCCAAGGATTCAAACCATGCTCTACCGCCAACTAGGCCACACTGACCTGCAAATCAGCCTTCTCAGCCTTGGCACCATGACCTGGGGCCACCAGAACAGCGAACAGGACGCCCACCAGCAACTGGACGCCGCCGTCGCTGCCGGCGTCAACTTTATCGACACCGCCGAGATGTACCCGACCCCCACCCACGCCGAAACCTGGACCACCACCGAGCGCTACCTCGGTAACTGGATCAAAGCCCGTGGCCAGCGCGACAAGCTGGTGCTGGCCAGCAAGATCTCCGGGCCTGCCCGCGATCCGGGCGCCCAGGCGCATATCCGCGATGGCCTGTCGCACCACGACCGCAAGAACATCGTCGCCGCCTTGGAGGGCAGCCTGCGCCGCCTGCAGACCGACTACCTGGACCTCTACCAGCTGCATTGGCCGGACCGCAGCAGCAACTTCTTCGGCATCCGCGAATACCCCTATGCCGACGACCACCCGCAAACCGCCGCCATCGAAGAAACCCTCGCCGTGCTCGACGAGCAGGTCAAGGCCGGCAAGGTCCGCCACATCGGCGTATCCAACGAAACGCCGTGGGGCGTGGCGCGTTTCCTGCGCCACAGCGAGGACCAAGGTCTGGCGCGCATCGCCAGCATCCAGAACCCCTACAGCCTGCTCAACCGCCAGTACGAACATGGCCTGTCAGAGTTCAGTCATCGCGAAGGTATCAGCTTGCTGGCTTACTCGCCGCTGGCCTTCGGCACGCTGACCGGAAAGTACCTGAACGGCGCGCTGCCCGAAGGCTCACGGCTGTCGTCTGTGTACCGCACCTTCAACCGCTACGACAGCGATGAAGCCAACAGCGCCATCGCCAGTTATGTGCAGATTGCCCGCGAGCACGGGCTGACCCCGGCACAGCTGGCTCTGGCGTTCGTCATCCGCCAGCCGTTCGTGGCCAGCGCGATCACTGGGCAGACCACGTTGGCGCAGTTGCAGGAAAACCTCAGTGCGCTTGAGGTGAAGCTCAGCGACAAGGTATTGGCCGAAATCCAGGCCGTGCACCGCCGCATTCCCAACCCGTCGCCGTGAGTTGAATGGCAAGGGCTTCGCCCTTGTTCGCGGGCAAGCCCGCTCCCACAGGCGCTGCGTTGCCCCCGAACCTGTGGGAGCGGACTTGCCCGCGAAGAGGCCCGCATAGCCGACCCAAAAAAGGACTGAAATGACCGCAATCACACTGGCACCGCCAACCTCACTCAGCCGATCCCGCCCCGATTTGTGGCTAGCGTGGACCATCCTCGGCCTGTTGCTGCTGGCCGTGCTGGCCCCCGGCTGGCTATCCCCCAACGACCCCCTGGCCGCCGATGCCCGCCTGGCCTACCAACCCCCCAGCAGCACCTTCTGGCTAGGCACCGACGAAAACGGCCGCGACCTGCTCAGCCGCCTGATCCACGGCGCCCGCCCGTCCTTGTTCATCGGCCTGGCCGCCACCCTGGTCGGCCTCGGCCTTGGCACCTTGCTCGGCCTGCTGTCGGGCCTGGCCCCGCATTGGCTGGACAACCTGCTGATGCGCACCGTCGACGTGCTGCTTGCATTCCCCGACCTGCTGCTGGCACTGGTGATCATTGCCCTGTTCGGCCAGGGCACCAGCAACCTGATCCTCGCCGTCGGCATCGCCTCGGTGCCGCGTTACGCCCGGCTGGTGCGCGCGCAAACGCTGACCATCCGCCACGCCGGTTTCGTCGAGGCAGCCGTGACCCTGGGCCGCAAACCACTGGCCGTGGTGCTGGCGCATGTGCTGCCCAATGCCGTGCAGCCTGTGTTGATCCTCGCCTGCATCGGCCTAGGTGGCGCGATCACCTCCGCCGCTGCGCTGAGCTTCCTCGGCTTCGGTGCCCCACCACCGGCGCCCGAGTGGGGGGCGATGATGGCCGTGGCCCGCAACTTCATGGCCAACGCCCCTTGGCTGATGGCCTGGCCGGCGCTGGCGATCACCTTGACTGTCATTTCCATCAGCGTCATCGGCCGGGACTGGCTGCGGCGCAGCGAGGGTAGAAGCGTATGAGAAAACTCGACACACCGTTGGTGGAAATCCGCGATTTGCGGGTGGGCTTCAAAGGCGTACCGGTGGTACGCGGCGTCAACCTGCAACTTTACGCCGGGCAGTGCCTGGCGCTGGTGGGGGAGTCTGGTTCGGGCAAGAGCGTGACCGCGCGCACCCTGGTCGGCCTCACCGGCTCAGGGGCCGACGTGCAGGCACAGCGGCTGGCCTTTGCCGGGCAAGACCTGCTCGGGCTTGACGAAGCCGCCTGGCAACGTCTGCGCGGTGGGCGCATCGGCTTTGTCATGCAGGACGCGCTGGGCTCGCTCGACCCGCTGCGCCGGATCGGTGCCGAGATTGAAGAACCGCTATTTCTGCACACCCGCCTCGGCGCCGAGCAGCGCCGCTTGCAGGTGCTGGAGCTGCTGGGTCAGGTCGGTGTACCGGAACCCGAAGTGCGTGCCCGGCAGTACCCGTGGCAACTGTCGGGTGGCTTGCGCCAGCGTGCGCTGATTGCCTCGGCCATCGCCTGCCACCCGCGCCTGCTGATCGCCGACGAGCCGACCACTGCGCTGGATGCCACCGTGCAGGCGCAGATCCTCGACCTGCTGGAGCAGTTGCGAGCGCGTGATAACAGCTTGCTGATGGTCAGCCATGACTTGGCGGTAGTCGCACGCCTGGCCGACTGGGTGGCGGTGATGCGCCAGGGCGAGGTGGTCGAGCAGGGCAGTGTCGAGCAGATCCTCCAGGACCCACAGGACCCTTACACCCAACGCCTGTTGAGCGCGGCGCGGGCGGTGCATTTCCAGCGTCCGTCTGTGCCTGCATTGGCGCTGGTGGAAGACGCCGAGAACGAACAGCCTGTGTTGCTGGAAGCACGTGGCTTGAGCAAATCCTTCGTCGGCCCGGACGGTCGCCCTCGGCAGGTGCTGGACGACGTGTCACTGCAATTGCGCGCAGGGCAGACCTTGGGAGTGGTGGGCGAGTCCGGTTCCGGCAAGAGCACCTTGGGCCGCATCCTGCTCGGCCTGGAACACCCGGAGCAAGGCACCGTGCAGTTTGCCGGGCAGGCCCGCAAAGACATCCAGGTGGTGTTCCAGGACCCGCTGGCCTCGTTCGACCCGCGTTACACCGTGCTGCGGGTGTTGTCCGAGGCGCTGACGCAGGCCGGTGTGCCACGCGGGCTGCGGCGCACCGAAGCGGCGGCGTTGCTGGAGCGGGTACAGCTGCCGGTGAGTGTGCTCGACCATCGTCCATTGGAGCTTTCCGGCGGGCAACGCCAGCGCATTGCGATTGCCCGGGCGCTGGCGATGAGGCCGAAGGTGCTGGTGCTGGATGAGCCGGTGTCGGCGTTGGATGTGTCGGTGCAGGCGCGGATCCTGGCGTTGCTGGCGGAGCTCAAGGCCGAGCTGAACCTGGCGTGCGTGTTCATCTCGCATGACTTGGGGGTGGTGGAGCAGGTGAGTGACCAGGTGCTGGTGATGCAGGGCGGCAGGGTGGTGGAGCAGGGGGCGGCGGCGCAGGTGCTGGGGCAGCCGCGCCATCCGTATACCCGCGCGCTGCTCGATGCGGTGCCGAGCTTGCCGGCGGCTCGGCCGAGCTGGGTCAGCCGTATTGCTGTGTGAGGGCCTAAAATAATCGGATAAAACCCCTTTCTTGTAGTCCATTTCCCAAAGATACTCTCGCCGCCTGTTTTCCGTTGCGGCCGCCTGGGCAGCGCTCTAGTCTCGCCATGTCGTTGCACATCAACGACACGGCTTTGACAGGCCGCGACGAACATATTGCATAGCTTTGCGCTCTATGGCGGCTGTGCATGGGGCATGCTTGCGTGCGCCGGTTTTTGTGTTCGCCGGTCTGTCAACCTATGCACAGCTGCCACCTTTCCGTTTGACAGCGGGTGGTGGAGGCCCCATCAAGAGCACAAAAAAAGGCTAAAGATCGTCCCCGATCCACCCCACAATTCCCACTCCCTCGAAGACACCCTCATCCAGGCGACCGAGTACGCCCTGTGCGCGCAAACCGTAGCGCAGCAGGCCATGTTGCTGCAGCCCCGATCGCCGATGGCGGTGTTGGTGATGGCGTCGATGCATGAGCTTGAGGCGCTGCGTGTGCTGCTTGAGTCGGCGTTGATACAGGTGCAGATGCCGGCGCACCCGCGGGTTTTGCATTAGGCCATTAGCCGTGGATTGCCTGCTCTGGCCTCTTCGCGGGCAAGCCCGCTCCCACAGGGTCAGCCGCTGAACCTGTGGGAGCGGGCTTGCCCGCGAAGAGGCCGGATCAGGCACTCGAGAATTTTCAGGGAGATCGCGCAATGACTGCAAACGACACCCAATGCACGGTCGGCAAGACCACGTTCTACCAAGGCTTGAACCAGACTCACCCGCTATTGCGCATCGTGCCCGGCATCCCGTGCCAGCAAGCCCGTGAGCAGGCTTCAGAATTGATGGGTTATGTGCGGGACATGACTCTCGACGGGCTGATGGAGGAAAAGCCGCAGCTGATCCGGGCGGCGCATTACCTGAGTGCGCTGGCCAAGGCGCTTATGGATGATGCCGATCTGGAGAGCACTAGAAACCCATCGACAAGCACCTGCTGGCCCCACCTCAATCCAAAGCCATGCAATCTCCCCCAACTGTCCACCCCCCAACACTCCCCCCACACTTTGCCCTCCCACCAGCACCCACAATCCGCCAAACCCCAACAAAATCAACCCATTAAACCCGGCACAACTCCTGCAACACCCCTCCCAAAGCCCAGTCCCCGCAGGAGCGCCCTTGAACCGACCCATCCTCCCCCTGATCCCGCTCTGCACTTTGCTGGCCCTGGCCGGCTGCGAACGCACCGAGCAGCCCACGGCGCAATCCACCCAGCCCTTGCACGGCGGCACGCTGGTCTACGCCACCGACCGCGAACCCACCTGCCTGGACCCGCACGTGGCCGGCGACATGCCGCAGGTGTTCGTCGCCCAGCAGTACCTCGACTCGCTGGTGTCGATGGACAGCACCGGCCAGATCGGCCCGTGGTTGGCGTCCAGCTGGGACGTCTCCGCCGACGGCCTGCGCTACACCTTCCACCTGCGCCGCGACGTGCACTTCACCGATGGCACGCCGTTCAATGCCGAAGCGGTCAAGGCCAACCTCGACCACATGGCCAACCCCAAGACCCAATCCAGTACCGCCGGCGGCTACATCCGCCAATACCGCAGCACCAAGGTGCTCGACGCCTACACCGCCGAGGTCACGCTGGCCACGCCCTATGCCGCTTTCCTCGAGGTGTTGGCCCAAGGGTTTCTCGGCATCCAGTCGCCCACGGCGCTGGCCCGCAGCCGCGATGAAAACTGCGAAAGCCCGGTCGGCAGCGGGCCGTTCAAGGTCGTGCACTGGGACCGGCAGAACCAGGTAGAGCTGGTGCGCAACCCGGACTACAACTGGGCACCGCCCACCGCGCAACACCAAGGGCCTGCCTACCTCGACCGTATCCTCTGGAAGTTCATCCAGGAGCCGTCGGTGCGCTTCGCCTCCTTGCAGGCCGGCGAGGTCGATGTGATCGAGGCGCTGCCGCCGGAATCGCACGAAGCGGCGCGGCGCAACCCGGATGTCGACCTGATCATCGCCCAGCGCCCGGGCAACCCCACCAACGGCACCTTCAACCTGCGCCGTGCGCCGTTCGATGATATCCGTGTGCGTGAAGCGCTGGTGCGCAGCGCCGATGTGGAGGGCGCGCTCAAGAGCGTGTACTTCGGCGAGTTCCCCCGTGCCGGCGGACCACTGAGCGCGGCCACGCCGTTCTACAGTGGCGACTTCGAGCGCAGCCAGGACTACGACCCGGCGCGCGCTGCCCAGTTGCTCGATGAAGCCGGCTGGACCGGTCGCGACAGCGAGGGCTACCGCACCAAGGCGGGCCAGCGCCTGCGCGCGGTGGTGCTGATCGGCGCGCGTACGCCGCCGTCGGAACTGACCCTGTGGGAGCAGGTGCAGGCCACCACCCGCGGGGTCGGCTTCGAGCTGGTGCTCGACCAGATGAGCGATGCCCAGGTCACCAGCCGCCAGGCCGCCTGGGACTACGACATCCGCATCGGCTACTGGAACACCAACACCCCCGACGTGCTGCGCATCATCTTCAGCAGCGCGTTCGTGCAGCCGGCCGGGGTCGGCGGTTATCACCAGAACTCGTCCGGTTATGCCGACCCGGGCTTTGACGCCTTGCTCGACAGTGCGCTGGCTACCCAGGACGCCGAACCACGCCGCCAGTATTACCGCCAGGCACAGCAACAGGCGGCGGCGCAGTACCTGCAACTCACCACTTACCCGCAAAGCACCCGCCTGGGCCTCTACAAGACCGCCCACGGCGTGCGCCTGGAGCCTTCGCTGGCGGTGACCTACCTCTATGACGCATGGGTGAACAAATGACTTCGACAACCCTCGCCGTGACCGATCCGCGTCGCGAGCGGCTGGCCGCCTTGGGCCGCCGCGCCGGCATCCGTCTGGCCGGTGGCGTGCTGGTGCTGTGGGCGGTGGCGACGCTGACCTTCTTCGCCTTGCGCCTGATGCCGGGCGACCCGGTGCTGGCCATTCTCGGCGGCGCCAGCGGCAACCCTTCGCCGGAGGCCATCGAGGCGGCGCGTCAGGAATTCGGCCTCGACAAGCCCTTGGCGGTGCAATACCTGCTCTACCTCTGGCGCCTGCTGCAGGGCGACCTGGGCATGTCCTATTCGCAACATTTGCCGGTCACGCGGGTGCTGGCGGAGCAGGGCGGTGCCACCCTCGAATTGACCGTGGCGGCGCTGGTGCTGGCTTGGCTGCTGGTGCTGTTGCTGACCGTGGTCACTGCCGGCCGTGGCCGGCTGGTCGGGGGTGTGGCCTCGTTGCTGGAAACGCTGAGTGCATCGTTGCCGCACTTCTGGCTCGGGGTGGTGTTGCTGGCGGTGTTCGCCTTTGGCCTGCGCTGGTTTCCACCGGCAGGCAGTGACAGCTTCGCCAGCCTGGTGTTGCCAGCGTTTTCCCTGGCGATTCCCTTGGCAGGTTTCATCGCCCAGGTGACCCGCGAATCGCTGGAACTGACCCTTGACCAACCTTTCGTGCTCACCGCCCGGACGCGCGGCCTCAGTGACCTGGCAGTGCGCTTCAAGCACGCCCTGCGCCATGCCTTGCTGCCGGGCGTGGCCTTGTCGGGCTGGGCCATCGGTGCGCTGATCAGTGGCGCGGTGGTGTGCGAGGTTATCTTTTCCCGCAAGGGCATCGGCCGCCAGCTGTACCAGGCCGTGCAGCTGCAGGACCTGCCGTTGGTGATCGGCATCAGCCTGGTGGTCGCGGCCGGCTACGTGCTGGCGAATATTCTGGTCGACCTGTTGTACCAGTGGATCGACCCTCGGCAACAGGAGGCCGCAGCATGACTGACCTGACTTTGGACCGGGCCCTCGCCCCCGTGCGCCGGCAACGGCGCCTGAACCTGCCACCCGTGGGCGCCAGCCTGGCGATCCTGTTCCTGCTGGCGCTGTTGTTGGCCGCACTGGCGCCAGGCCTGTTCACCCGCATCGACCCGCTGGCCATCGTCCCGCGCGAGGCGTTCCAGCCGCCGAGCTGGGCGCACTGGTTGGGCACCGACCAGTCGGGCCGCGACATCTTTGCGCGGATCATCCACGGTGCCCGCCAGAGCCTGCTGATCGGCGTGGCCGCCACGGCCATTGCGATGGCCATCGCCATCACCCTCGGGCTGCTCAGCGGCCTGGGTGGTGCTCGCCTGGACCGGGCCATCGGCTGGCTGCTGGAGGTGCTGTTCGCCTTCCCCAGCCTGGTGCTGGCGCTGCTGTTCGTTGCAGTGTTCGGCAGCGGCGTCGGCCCGCTGATCGTCGCCACCGGGCTGGGCGGCGCGCCGGGCTATGCGCGCATGGTGCGCGGCCAGGTGCTGGCGGTGCGCAATGCCGGTTACATCGAAGCGGCGCGGGCACTGGGGCATCCGACCTCGCGCATCGTCCTGCGCCAGTTGCTGCCCAACGCCATGCGCCCGCTGGTGGTGACGCTGACCATGGGCGTCGGCCAGGCCATCGTCTGGGCTTCGGCGCTGAGCTTCCTTGGCCTAGGCGCACGGCCCCCGGCGCCGGAATGGGGGACCATGCTGTCGATGGGCCGCGACTTCATCGCCAATGCCTGGTGGCTGACCTTCTTCCCCGGGCTGTTCATTGTCCTTACCACACTGGCCACCACGGTAACCGGCCGCTATATCCAACAACGCCTGGAGGGCCGCCTGCCATGAGCGACAAGACCTTGATCGTCGAGGGGCTGAGCGTGGCCTTTGACGGGCTTAGCGTGGTGCGTGATCTGTCTTTCACCTTGCAACCGGGCCGCTGCGTGGCGCTGGTGGGTGAGTCGGGCTCGGGCAAAAGCGTCAGCGCTCGCAGCCTGGTTGGCCTGGCCGGGCCGCGCGCGCAAGTGGGTGCCCGGCAGCTGAGTTTCGGCGGGCATGACCTGCTCGACCTGAGCGAGCGCCAGTGGCGCGCGGTGCGTGGCAACGACATCGGCTTCGTGCTGCAGGATGCGCTGGTGTCGCTCGACCCGCTGCGGCCGGTGGGCAAGGAGATTCTCGAAGTGCTGCAGACCCATCAGTACGGTGACCGGCAAACCCGTGCAGCGCGGGTGCATGAATTGCTGGAGCTTGTAGGCGTGCCGGACGTTGCCTTGCGTGCCCGCCAGCGGCCGGGACAATTGTCCGGTGGCCTGCGCCAACGTGCGCTGATTGCCAGTGCACTGGCACTGGACCCTGCACTGGTGATCGCCGACGAGCCGACCACCGCGCTGGATGCGACGGTGCAGGCGCAGATTCTCGACGTGTTCCAGCAGATCAAGGCGCGTGGCGCTTCGCTGCTGATCATCAGCCACGACCTGGCGGTGGTTGCGCAGTTGGCTGACGAGGTGGTCGTACTGCGCCACGGCGAGGTGGTGGAGCAGGGGCCGATGCAGCAAGTGCTGCGCCAGCCGCGCCATCCTTACACCCAGGCGTTGCTGGCGGCCGTGCCGGCCGAGCACTCACGTGGTAGCCGCCTGTCCCCGGAGCGCGCGGGCGTGCAACCTGAGCCGAAGCCACGGCTGAAAAGCGATGTGCTGCTGGAGGGGCGCGGGCTGGGCAAGCGCTACCTGGGCCCGGACGGGCTGCTGCGGCAAGTGGTGACGGGCGTCGATTTTACCCTGCGCGCCGGGCGCACCCTGGGCATCGTCGGCGAGTCCGGTTCGGGCAAGACCACGGTGGCGCGCATCGCCTTGGGCCTGTTGCAGCCCGACGAAGGCGAAGTGCTTTATCGCGGCCAGCCGTGGAATCGCCCGGGCAATGCCGTGACCGAAGCGCTGCGCCGGCCACTGCGTCGTGAAATCAGCGTGATCTATCAAGACCCACTGGGTTCGTTCGACCCACGTTGGAGCGTGGCGCAGATTCTCGATGATGCGTTGCAGGTCGCCGGTATCCAGGCTGTGGCCCGGCCTGCGCGTATCGCATTGCTGCTCAACCAGGTCCGCCTGCCTGCTGAGTTTGCCCAGCGCCGGCCGTTGCAATTGTCCGGGGGGCAGCGCCAGCGGGTGGCGATCGCCCGGGCAATCGCCAGTGGGCCGAAGCTGATCATCTGCGATGAGCCGGTGTCGGCCCTGGACGTGTCGGTGCAGGCCCAAGTGCTCGACCTGCTCGCTGATCTTCAGGATGAGCTGGGCCTAGCCTACCTGTTCATTTCCCACGACCTTGGGGTGATCCGCCATGTCAGCGATGACGTGCTGGTGATGCGCCACGGCCAGGTGGTGGAGCACGCGCCGGTCGAGCAGTTGTTCGAGCACCCGGCCCACGAATACACCCGAAAGCTGTTGGGGGCGGTGCCGCGGTTGCCCGGCAGTGGCAGCGAGCTGGTGGTGCCGCCGCTGGACCTGGAGCACGAAGCGTTCGACCTGTTTGACGAATCACGGCTCTGGAAAATCGCTGTGTGACTTGAATCTCGCAGCCTACGCATGTCCCTGTGGGAGCGGGCTTGCCCGCGAATCAGGCGCTGCGGTGGATGGCACGGGCTTCGCCCGTGTTCGCGGGCAAGCCCGCTCCCACAAGGATTGCGAAAGCTTGAGGAATTTGAGCAAGACAGTTGTTCCTACAAAATATGCGCATGATGTAATTAAAGGACTGAACCATGACCACATTCCAACGTTTCCCCACCCAGCCCCCGGCCACCAGCATCGCGGCCCTCAAGGCGCGCATCGTGCCACTGCTTCCAGCCATCGCCATCGGTGCCGCCCAACGCGAACGTGACCGCCAGTTGCCTTACGAAGCCATCGCTAAACTGGCCGCCGCTGGCCTCTACACCGTGCGCATCCCCACGCAATACGGCGGCCCCGGCGGCACGGTCAGCGATGTCATCGAGCTGCTGCTGCAGGTGGCCGCCGTCGACTCCAATGTCGCCCAAGCCCTGCGCCCAGGTTTTGCCTTTGTCGAAGGATTGCTGGTGTCGCGCGCCGAAGGGGCCGAACAAGAGCGCGAGCGCTGGTTCGCCCGCTACCTGGAGGGCGCGGTGATCGGCAACGCCGGTTGGGAACTGGGTGGCGCCAACGGCGCCATCGCGGCGCGGCTGGTGCGTCAAGGGCAGCACTTTCGCGCCAATGGCAGCAAGTACTACAGCACCGGTGCGCTGTTTGCCGACTACGTCAGCGCGGTGGCCCTGGACGAGGATGAACAGCCGGTGTCGTTTATCCTGCCGCGTGACCGCGAGGGCTTGGAGCTGGTCGATGATTTCGACGCCATGGGCCAGCGCCTGACCGCCAGCGGCACCACGCACCTGCGCAATGTGAAGGTCGAAGCCAGCGACATCCGCACGCGCACCGTGGAGGAGGGCAAGCGCACGCTCGTTACCCCATTCCTGCAGCTGTTCCTTGGCACCGTGCTGGCCGGCATCGCCCGCAATGCCTTGAACGATGCCAGCCAGTTCGCCCGGGACCACGCCCGCCCGATCAAGCACAGCACGGCCAGCCGGTCGGTGGACGACCCGTATGTGGAGCTCTCGGTCGGCGATATCGCCGCCCGCGCCTACGGTGCCGAAGCGCTGGTGCTAAAAGCGGCCGCGACCATCGACAAGGCCTGGGCCGCGCAGCTGGACGAGGCTGCCGTGGAGCAGGCGGCCATCGAAGTGGCGCAGGCCCAATACCTGGTCGCCGAACTGGCGCTCAAGGCCGCCGAAACACTGTTCGATGTCGGCGGTGCTTCCACCACTGGCCGCCAGCACAACCTCGATCGCCACTGGCGCAACGCCCGTACGGTGGCCAACCACAACCCGCGCCAGTGGAAGGCGGCGGTGGTCGGTGCGTGGCAGCTCAAAGGCACTCGGCCACCTGTCTCGGGGCTGTTTTGACCGCCCAGCCGACCGCGCTGGTCGGCCCTGTGCAAAATCCCAAAGTGCCGTTGATCATCGGTGCCACGTTGTTCATGGAACTGCTCGACAGCACGGCCGTGCTGACCGCACTGCCGCAGATGGCTGCCGATTTTGGCGAACCGGGCTTGCGCATGAACCTGGTGGTGTCGCTGTACATGCTGGCCCTGGCATTGTGCGTGCCGCTCAGTGGCTGGGCGGCCGAGCGTTTTCGGCCGCGCCAGGTGATGTTGTTGGCGATGGGGCTGTTTACGTTCGCTTCGCTGACCTGCGCCCTGGCCGACTCGCTGTGGCAGCTGTGCCTGGGGCGCATGCTGCAAGGTGCGGCCGGGGCGCTGATGACGCCAGTGGGGCAGGTGATCATCCTGCGCTGGTCGAGCCGCGAGCAGCTGCTGCAGGCGATGTCGTGGCTGGCCTTGCCGGCCCTGGTCGGGCCCTTGATCGGGCCGTTGCTGGGCGGGCTGCTGGTGACGGTCCTGTCGTGGCATTGGATTTTCCTGGTGAACCTGCCGATCAGTCTGCTCGGCGCCTGGCTGATCCTGCGCCATGTGCCGGACTACCCGGCGCGTCCGGTGCCGCCGCTGGACCGGCGTGGCCTGCTGCTCAGCGGCGGGGCGTTGGCCATGCTGGTGTTCGGCCTGGAATCGCTGGGGTTGCGGCAACTGCCGCAGGCGTGGGCGCTGGCCCTGATCGCGGGCGGGGTAGCCTGCGCCCTAGGCTATTGGGTGCATGCACGGCGTCATCCCAACCCGCTGGTCGACCTGTCGCTGCTGCGCCTGCGCAGCTTTGGCGTGGCCCAGGCCGGTGGTGGGCTGTTTCGCCTGGGCTCGGCGGCGCAGCCGTTTCTGATCGTGCTGCTGTTGCAGAACTGCCTGGGCATGAGCCCGTTGGCGGCCGGGGGGCTGGTGGTCAGTGGGGGTGTCGGCGCATTGCTGATGAAGCTGTTGGCCGTACCACTGGTGCGGCGCTTCGGGTACCGGCGGGTGCTCAGTTGCAATGCCGTGCTCAGCGGTGTCGGCATTGCCCTGTGCGCGAGTTTTGACCGCGACACGGCGGTGTGGCTGATGGCGGTGGTGCTGTTCGCGGCAGGCCTGGTGCGTTCGCTGCAGTTCTCCACCTTGGGCGCTGCCAGCTACCAGGATGTGCCGGGAGAGCGCTCGGCGGCGGCCAGTGCGTTGTCGGCGATGTCGGTGCAGTTGACCATGGCCATGTCGGTGAGCCTGGCGGGCGTGATGCTTGGCGTGTTGGCCGGTGCAGACGGGCGCAGTGAAACCTCGGTGGCGGACATTGCCACGGTGATGCTGTTGTGCGCCGCGATGTGTGGGATTTCTGGTGGGGTGTTCCGGCGTTTGGCGAGCTGACGAATCGGATGACCGGTCCCAGGCAGGCCCGAGTGCAGACTACGCTCACTGCTTAAGAAACATTCTGCAACATTCACCCGACAAGTCCCCTGCGGAGGCTCATCATGCTGAAGAAATGCTTGTTGGCTTTGGCCATCGGCGCTGTGTTGTCAGCGTCGGCGGTGTTGGTGCCTGAGTCCATTGGTGGCGCGTCCAGTGCCTATGCGAAAGATGGTGGTGGTGGTGGTGGTGGCCATGGTGGCGGCGGAGGCGGAGGCGGAGGCGGTCACGGTGGCGGTGGCGGAGGTCATGGCGGCGGTGGAAGCGGCGGTGGCGGTGGCGGTGGCCATGGCGGCAGCGGGCACAGTGGCGATGGTGGTGGCCATGCCAGTTCAGGTCGCGGTGACAGTGGCCGCAATGGGGCTGATGATGGGGCCAACCATGAAGCGAATCATGAGGCCAACCACGAGGCCAACCACGAGGCGAATCATGCTGTGGGTGAAACCCATGGTGTAGGGCATGGCGCTGATGATGGGGTCGATCATGATGTGGGAGATGATCATGGCGGTGATCGGACCTGATGGTTGAGCTGCCTGCTCGGGCCTCTTCGCGGGCAAGCCCGCTCCCACAGGTACGGCGCCGTTCTTCAAGTAGGCGCTGTACCTGTGGGAGCGGGCTTGCCCGCGAAGAGGCCCGAGCAGGCTCAATGAATCTCAGATCGACAACCGCACCAGCCGGTTATCCACCACCTGCGGCTCCGGCCCTCGCCGTTTATTCACCACCAGCTCACCAATCGCAATCAGCCGGGTGCGCGTGACGTTGCGCGACAGCCCCAGCAACTGCGCGGTATGCACCTGGTTGTAATGGCAGAAGTGGTACGCCGAGCGCAGCAGCGCATTCTCGACCTTCTCGTACAAGTCCCCAGGCTGTTCTTCGTACAGCCGACTGAACGCCTGCAGCAGCAAATCTTCCACGCCATTGCTCGCTGGCTCTTCCTCCTGGCGTTCCAGGCGCAGGTTGGACAGACGCAGGTCCTGGGCCTGCACCAGTCCGTCGCCGCAGGTCAGCAGGCTGTGATGGATGACGTTCTCCAGCTCGCGAATATTGCCCGGCCAGCTGTACTCAACCAACTTGGCCTGCGCCTTGGGGCTCAGTTCCACCGGTCCGTAACCCAAGCGTTCACTGTAGGTGCGGATGAAGTGCCGGGTCAGCGGCAGGATATCGCCGGGCCGGTCACGCAGCGGATGCAACTGCAGGGTCACCACGTTCAGGCGGTAGTACAGGTCTTCGCGAAAATGCCCGGCGTTGATCGCCTTCTCCAACTGCACGTTGGTCGCCGCCAGCACTCGCACGTTGATCGGGATGCTTTTGCGCGAGCCCAGGCGCACCACCTCGCGCTCCTGCAGCACACGCAGCAGCTTGACCTGAATCGGCAGCGGCAGGTCGCCAATCTCGTCGAGGAACAGCGTGCCGCCGTTGGCCTCTTCGAACCAGCCAGCCTTGGCCGCCAGGGCGCCGGTAAAGGCGCCTTTTTCATGGCCGAAGAGTTCGGCCTCGACCAGCGATTCGGAGAACGCGCCGCAGTTGACCGCGACGAACGGGCCGTTGCGCCGGCCGCTGAGGTTGTGGATATGGCGTGCGACCAACTCCTTGCCCGTGCCGGTTTCGCCGATGATCAGTACGCTGGCCTCACTGGGCGCGACCTGTTGCAAGTGGGCGAGCAGCGCCTGTGATCTGGGGTCTTCGAAGACCTGTGCGGTCGCCCTGATCGAGGTAGCCAGTGTCGGTGACGGGGGGAGGGTCAGCAGTTGCATGGGCGATCCTTAGGAATAGAAGGATGGGGCAGGGCGCTTACCGCTGAGGGCCCACTCGCCGAGCTCGTGGATGCGATAGTCCACCGGGTCGTGCAGGGTTTGCGTTCTCAGGTTGCGCCAGTGGCGGTCGAAGCGCAGGGAGGCGTGGGTGGCGCGGGCGCCGGTCACCTCGAACAGGCGGTTGCAAATGTCCAGGCCGTGGCGGGTGGCCGCGACCTTGGCGGTGCCAATGGCCAGGGCCAGATCGCCGCGTTCTTCGGCCGTCAGTGCCTGCTCCTTGGCCCAGGCACTGTCGAGCTGGTGGGCGGCGCGCTCGATCAACAGCCGCACGCTTTCCAGACCCACCCAGAATTCGCCGTAGTGGCGCAGCACGTAAGGGTCCTCGGCAGAAGAGGCGGCACCGGAGCGGAACCACGGCCGGCTTTCCTTGAGGGTGTACTGGCGCGCTTCGTCGAAGGCGCCTTCGGCAATGCCGAGGAACAGGTTGGCGAAATGCAGCTGGGCGATCAGCGGGCGCAGGGCGGCGAACGGGGTGCTCAGCGGGCCGGGGTCGAGCAGCAGTTCGTCATGCTCGACGCGCACCCGCTCGAAGGTGGCGCTGCCGCTGTCGGTCTGGCGCTGGCCGATGTTGTTCCAGTCGTTGTGCAGGGTGATGCCGGTGCGCCCACTGGGGATCGCGGCAATCAGCAGCTTGCCGCCGGCGCGTTCGTCCAGCGCTGAGGCAATCAGCATTTCCGAGTCGCTGGCGCCTGAGCAGAAACTTTTCTTGCCAGAGAATTCGCACCAGCCATCGAAGTGCTTGACCACCGTGCGGGTGTCCAGCGGGTTGAGCGCGTTGCCCCAGAACCAGTGCTTGCGTGCGGTCTGTTCGAACCATGGCTGCCACTGGTCGGGACGCGAGAACAGGCGCACAGTGGCCAGCATCAGGTGATGGAAGCCGAACACGTGGGCGATGGAGCTGTCGACGCGGGCGAACTCGCGTACCACCTCGAAGGTGTCGTGCCAACTGGCGCCCTGGCCGCCGAAGGCCTGCGGGATCGCCAGCGACAGCAAACCGCTGTCGCGTAACGCATCGCGCTCGGCCTTGGGGCTGCCGCCGCGCTCGTCACGCTCGACGGCGCTCTGGGCGAACTGCCCGGCCAGTTCGCGGGCGATGGTCAAGGCAGGGCGTTGGATGGGGGTAACGGATGCATTCATGGCCGCTCCTCAGGCGCTCTTGCGCAGCGCGTGGTGGGCGCCGAACAGAGGCACGGCGCGCTCGGCGGCCAGGCGGATACGCGCACTCAGGGCATCGCTGGAGACCTGGTAGTCGGCGAGTTCCGCTTGGCTTGCATACACGCCGATCGGCAGAGTCAGGGCCTGCAGGAAGCTGAACAGCGGGCGCAACTGGTGATCGAGCACCAGCGCATGGCGTTCGCTGCCGCCGGTAGCGGCCAGCAGGACGGGGGTGTCGACCAGCGCGTCCTGGCCGATCAGATCGAACAGGTGCTTGAAGTGGCCAGGGAAGCTGCCGCGGTAGACCGGTGTGGCAACTACCAGCAGATCGGCCTTTTCCACCAGACGCAGCTGTTGTTCGACGCTGTCGGGCAGTTCGCTGCGCCACAAGGCGCCACCCAATGGGCGGGCGATGTCACCCAGCTCGATCAGGTGCGATCTGATGTTCAGGTGTTGGCCCAGCTCGGCGACAATCGCCTCGGTCAGGGCATGGGTGCGCGAAGGGCGGGCGGTGCCGCCGGACAGGGCGACGACGTTCAGTGGGGCGCTCATGGCAAGTCTCCGGTTGAATAAGCGGGACTTTGCTGGAGCAATCGTCGTGCCGTTTTTAAATTCCGTTTTGGATCAACAGGTTGCCGATTTTTTGCGACGGCGACCGGTGTTGCCTTGTGGGCGTTGTATGTTGATCAGGTGTTGCGCTGCAGACAGTTGGCCAGGTGTTGGTGGCTGTACAGTGGGTAGAGTTATAGAGGATTCGTGAATATTTAAAAAAGAATAAGAATTCATATTCTTATTCCTTCAAGATGATTTTCCTGTCCGCACGATCCCTTGCACGAATGCCACCAACTGCTCCCGCGCCGTCACGCCCCACTGCGCCTGCCCGCACAGCAAGCTCAGCACGCCATGGGCAATAGACCGCGCCCCCGCCCCGCACAGGCCGCACTCTGCGGCGATGATATCGCTGAGCAACCCGCTGTAGGTTGCCTTGAGCTGTTCCACCTGCTGCGCCTGTTCTTCATTGAGGTTGACCGCTTCGCGTGTAAGCAGCACCAACTTGTCCGGGTTGGCCTGGCTGTACACCACGAATGCCTGGACAAAACACTGCAAACGCTCGCTGGTGGAGCGGGCACCTTTGAGGCATTGTCGGGTTTCATACAGCAGGTCGGTCAGGCTCGATTCGATCAGCTCGAACAGCAATCCCTGCTTACTCTCGATATGGTGGTACAGCGACCCCGCCCGCAGCCCCAGGTGGTTGGCCAGGTCGCGCAGGCCGATGGCCTGGTAGCCGTGGTTGGCGAATAGGTAACTGGCCGCTTCCAGCAAGCGGTCACGGGCATCGGGCGGGGCGGCGTACGTGCGGCTGGAGGCGGGCATGAAAGGACCTGTCGGCGATTTGATATTTGACCAAATGTAAGACAACAGGCATCTTACGTAAAGACTCAATCGCGGAGGTGTTTTGTGGATAAGCAAACGGTGGTGATCGTAGGTGGCGCTTCGGGTCTGGGCCTGGAAACAGCTCGGTTGATGGTCAAGCGCGGCGCCGAAAAAATCGGCTTGATCGATCGAAATGAACAATTGCTGGTACAAGCTGCCGAGGAATTGCGCGGGCAGGGCGTGGAGGTGGCCATCGCGGTCGGCGACATCGCCCGCAAGGCCACCGCGCATGCCGCCTTTGACGAAATCGTCAGTGCTCTGGGCCGGGTCCATTGCCTGGTCAACAGCGCGGCGATCTACCCGCGTCAGGACATCTTCGAGATCAGCGACGAAGAGTGGGACTTGGAAAATGCCGTCAATATCAAAGGGACCTACCACATGATGGTCGCCGCCGTGCGCCATATGCAGCAGTACGTCGCAGCGCCCGCCGTAACTGGGCGCATCGTCAACGTGACCTCGGTGGACGCGTTCAAGGCCCACCCGCAGAACGCCCATTACGCCGCCACCAAGGCCGCCGTGGTGAGCCTGACCAAATCCTTCGCCCAGGCCTGCGCCAAGGACCAGGTCCTGGTCAACTCGGTGGCCCCGGCCGGCTTTGCCACCGAACGGGCCAAGCAGTTGGGGTTCCTCGGTGAACTGGCAGCCGCCAACCCCCTGGGCCGCGCCGCCGAACCTGCGGAAATCGCCGAATGGATCGTGATGATGGGCAGCAGCCGCAACAGCTACGCCACCGGCGAGAACGTCATTGTCAGCGGAGGCTACATCTATGCCTGAAGTCGCATTCCCCGAGGGCTACCAGCGCGCGCTGGTGACCGGGGCCACCAGCGGTATTGGCAAAGCCATCGTGCTGGCGCTGCGCGACGCCGGCCTGCAAGTGATTGCCGTGGGGCGCAGCCAGGAGGTGCTGGCCGAGTTGGCTCGCGAACCGGGCGTGACCACCTTGCAGGCTGATGTGCGTGATTACAAAGGTTTGAATGCTGCGCTCGAAGGCCAGGCCGTGGATGTGCTGGTCAACAATGCCGGCATCCTCTCGACCCGTGCGGCGTTTCAGGATATCGACGAGGCCGAGATCGACAACATGCTCGACATCAACCTCAAGGCGCCACTGCACCTGGCGCGCCAGGTGTTGCCTGGGATGGTCGAGCGGGGCAGGGGGCATTTGTTCTTCATCGGCTCCAGCGCCGGCCGCGCGCCGCACCCAGGGGCGGCGGTGTATGGGGCGTCCAAGGCCGGGGTCAGCCTGTTCTGCGACGCCTTGCGGTGCGACCTGCTAGGCAGTGGTGTGCGGGTGACTGAAATTGCTCCGGGTCGGGTGCAGACCCAGTTGTACAAGATGGCCATGGGCATGCAGGCGGCGGGCAGTGAGCTGTATGACGGCTATGAGTCGATCCAGCCCGAAGACATTGCCCAGCTGTTGCTGGCGGCATTGAAGATGCCGCGGCAAGTGGATGTGTCGCGATTGGAGGTGTTCCCCACGGCACAGGCGGTGGGTGGCGGGCGGATGGTCAAGACGGCGGGTTGATGTGTTGTCTGTGCTGGTCTCTTCGCGGGCAAGCCCGCTCCCACTAGTCCCATGACAACTCATTCTCTGTGGGAGCGGGCTTGCCCGCGAAGAGGCCGGTGCTGAGGCTAGAGATTTCAGGCAATAGGTGCTTGACCACCTGTAAGACAACATATAACTTACATGAAGACCGCTAAGCGGATCGGTACAACTACAAAGGCAAGCAGGGGATATGACGATGACTGCGACATCATGCCGGGTCGGCGTGGACATAGGCGGGACCTTCACCGATATCGCGCTGGACGTGAACGGCGTGCTGCATTCGACCAAGATCCTGACCGATTACGAATTGCCCGAGCGGGCCATTCTCACCGGCGTGCGCCAGGTGGTGGAGCAGGCCGGCCTGGCACTTTCGGACATCGATCAGCTGATCCACGGCACCACCCTGGCCACCAACGCCCTGATCGAGCGCCGTGGTGCGCGCACCGCCTTCATCACCACCGAAGGCTTTCGCGACACCCTGGAAATGCGCACCGAAAACCGTTTCGAGCAATACGACATCAACATCGTCCTGCCGCCGCCACTGATCGATCGCGAACACCGGTACACCCTGCGTGAGCGCCTCGACGTCAAAGGCCAGGTGCTGATCGCCCCGCAACAGGCCGAGATCGATGTGCTGGTCGAGCGCATCGCCGAAGGCAACTACGAAAGCGTTGCCATCGGCTTCATCCACAGCTACGTCAACGGCACCCACGAGCGTCAGCTGCGCGATGCCCTGCAGGCGCGCCTGCCGCACATTTCGGTGTCGATCTCCAGCGAAGTGTCGCCGCAGATGCGCGAGTTCGAGCGCTTCAATACGGTGTGCGCCAACGCCTACGTCAAGCCGCTGATAAAGTCCTACCTGGACCGCCTGGTGGTCACCCTCAAAAAGGAAGGCGCCGATTGCCCGGTGTTCATGATCCACTCCGGTGGCGGCATCATCTCGGTGCAGAGCGCCGCCGAATTTCCGGTGCGTCTGGTTGAATCCGGCCCGGCCGGTGGCGCGATCTTCGCCGCCGACATCGCCCGCCGCTACCAGCTGGAAAACGTGCTGTCGTTCGACATGGGCGGCACCACGGCAAAGATCTGCCTGATCGAAGACCAGGTGCCGAAAACCGCCAAGACCTTCGAGGTGGCGCGTACCTACCGCTTCAAGAAGGGCAGCGGCATGCCGATTTCCATCCCGGTGGTGGAGATGGTCGAGATCGGCGCCGGCGGCGGTTCCATCGCCAGCATCGACAGCATGCGCCAGATCCGTGTCGGCCCGCACAGCGCTGCGTCCGAGCCAGGCCCGGCCTGCTACGGTCGCGGCGGCCTGGAGCCGACCATCACCGACGCCAACCTGCTGCTCGGCCGCCTGGATGCCGACAACTTCGCCGGCGGCGCGTTGCGCCTGTGCGCTGACAGCGCGGCCAATGCCATGGCCCGGGTGATCGGCCAGCCACTGGGCCTGCAGGCCGACACCGCGGCGTTCGGTGTGTGTGAAGTGGTCGACGAGAACATGGCCAACGCCGGCCGCGTGCACGCCGTGGAAAGCGGCAAGGACATCGCCGACTACACCATGATCACCTTCGGTGGCGGCGGCCCGCTGCACGCGGCACGGCTGTGCGAAAAAATGGGCGTGGCACGCTTCATCGTCCCGGCCGGTGCCGGTGTGGGCTCGGCCATCGGCTTCCTGCGTGCGCCGTTCGGCTACGAGGCGGTACGCAGTGCGTTCGTGCGCCTGTCCGAGTTCGAGGCAGCGCGCGTCAACATCCTGATCGAAGAGATGAAGGCCGAATCGCTGAGCTTCCTGCGCCAGGGCATGCCCGAAGGCGAGCCGGAAATGGACTGCACCGCGTTCATGCGTTATGTCGGCCAAGGCTGGGAAATTCCTGTGGCGCTGCCGTTCAAGGCCTTCAGCGCAGCCGATACTGCGCAGTTCAAGGCCTTGTTCGAGGAGGCTTACACCCGCTTCTTCGGTCGCCCGATCGAAGGGCCGGACATCGAGATCGTCAGCTGGTCGGTCAAGGCCAGTTCGCCGCTGCCGGCAGTCGAGCGTGTAGAACAGGTCGGTGCCGCCTACCGCGCCCATGAAATCGCCCGCCGCCAGGTGTTCGACGTCGCCGCCGGTGGCTTTGTCGAGGCCGGCATCCATCCGCGCGAAGAACTGCAGGTCGGTGCCCGCGTCGATGGCCCGGCAATCATCGTCGAACGCGAAACCTCGACCTTCGTCACCTCCAACTTCACCGCCACGGTCCAGCCAGACGGCTGCCTGCTGGTCGTGCGCCGCTAACACCTGAATTGGAAGCCAGAACATGAGCGATACCCTGATCGACATTCAAATGCAGGTGATGTGGAACCGCCTGGTCTCGGTCGTCGAAGAGCAGGCCCTGACCCTGATCCGCACCGCCTTTTCCACCAGTGTGCGCGAGGCCGGCGACCTGTCGGCCGGTGTGTTCGACCGCGCCGGCAACATGCTGGCGCAGGCGGTCACCGGCACCCCGGGCCACGTCAACACCATGGCCGAGGCGGTGGTGCACTTCATCAACGACATCGGCGAGGACAACATCTTCGAAGGCGATGTGTACGTGACCAACGACCCGTGGAAGGGCACCGGCCACCTGCACGACATCACCATCGTCACGCCGTCGTTCTATCGTGGCAAGTTGATCGGCTACTTCGCCAGCACCGCCCACGTGGTCGACATTGGCGGACGCGGCTTCGGCCCAGATGCCCGCGAAGTTTACGAGGAAGGCTTGTTCATCCCGATCATGAAGCTGTTCGAGCGCGGCAAGGTCAACCGTGACCTGATCAACATCCTGCGCAACAACGTGCGCGAGAACGACCGCGTGGTCGGCGACTTCTATGCGCTGTCGGCGTGCAACGAAACTGGCCACAAGCGCCTGCTCGACATGCTCGAAGAGTTCCAGCTGGACGACCTGGAACACATCGGTGACTTCATCCTCGAGCACAGCCGTCGCGCTACCCTGGAATGCTTCAAGGCGCTGCCCCATGGCACCTACAGCAACAGCATGACCCTTGACGGCTACGACGTGCCGGTGACGCTGGCGGTGACCATCAGCGTCGGCCCGGACGGCATCAAGAGCGATTTCACCGGCACCTCGGGCATGAGCCAGTTCGGCATCAACGTGCCGCTGGGCTACGCCAAGGCCTACGCCTGCTATGGCCTCAAGTGCATCGTCGCGCCGGAAATCCCCAACAACAGCGCGTCGCTGGCGCCGTTCGAGGTCACCGCCCCCGAGGGCTGCATCCTCAATGCCAAGCACCCGGCGCCGGTGTCGGTGCGCCACGTACTCGGCCACTTCGTGCCGGACCTGGTACTGGGTGCGCTGCACAAGTGCCTGCCGGGCAAGGTCCCGGCGCAAGGCGCCAGTGCACTGTGGAACCTGCACCTCAGTGTGCGTCCGCTGCAGAGCAACCCCACCGGCCGCAACGCCGAGATGCTGATGTTCAACAGCGGCGGCATGGGCGCGCGCTCGGCGATGGATGGCCTCAGCGCCACCGCGTTCCCCAGCGGCGTGCACACCATGCCGGTGGAGGCTACCGAGCATGCCGGCCCCGTGGTGGTCTGGCGCAAGGAGTTGCGTGAAGGCTCCGGCGGTGCCGGCCAGCTGCGCGGCGGCCTGGGCCAGGAGATCGAAGTGTCGGCGGCCGAGGGCTACAGCTTCCGCTTCAGCGCCATGTTCGACCGCATCCAGTACCCGGCCCGCGGCCTGGAAGGTGGCCATGCAGGCGCCGAAGGTTTTGTCGGCCTGGACGACGGCACCTTGCTGCGCGGCAAGGGCCAGCAGTTCGTGCCGGCCGAGCGCCGCCTGGTGCTGCGCCTGCCCGGTGGCGGCGGTTACGGCGATCCGCGTCAGCGCGACCGCCAGCAGGTCGAGCGCGACCTGCGCTACGGCTACATCAGCGCCGAGCAGGCGCGTGACGTTTACGGCTTCGATGCCGCCCAGGAGCGTTGAGCCATGCACATCCAAAGCAGCCGCGTGCGCGCGGTGAAAAGCTCACCGAGCATGGCCGTGTCGGTGCTGGCCAAGCAGATGCTGGCCAAGGGCGAGCCGGTGATCAACCTGGCCCTGGGCGAGCCGGACTACAACGTCCCGGCGCACATCATCGAAGCCGCTCACCAGGCCATGCTGCAAGGCAACAACCACTACACCAGCCCCAACGGCCTTGAAGTGCTGCGCCAGGCCATCGTCGACAAGTTCGCCCGGGACAACGATCTGGTCTATGGCCTGGACGAAATCTGCGTTGGCAACGGCGCCAAACAGCTGCTGTTCAATGCCTTCCTGGCAACCTTGGAAGAAGGTGACGAAGTCATCACCCCGGCGCCTTATTGGGTGTCGTATACCGACATGGCGCTGCTAAACGGCGGGGTGCCAGTGGTAATCCCGTGCGGCGCCGAGCAGGGCTTCAAGCTCAGGCCCGACCAGCTGGAGGACGCCATAACCCCGCGTACGCGCTGGGTCATGCTGAACTCGCCGAACAACCCGAGCGGGGCGATCTTTACCCGTGAAGAATTCGAGGCGCTGGGCGCGGTGCTGGATCGCCACCCGAACGTGCTGATCATTTCCGACGAGATCTACGAGCACATCGTGCTGGGCGACCAGCCCTTCGTGTCGTTCGTCACCGCCTGCCCGCAGCTGCGCGAGCGCACCCTGCTGATCAATGGCGTATCCAAGGCCTATGCCATGACCGGTTACCGCCTGGGCTATTCGGCAGGCTCCAAGGACCTGATCGTCGCCATGAACAAGACCCAGTCGCAGACCACCACCTGCCCGTCGAGCATTTCGCAATTGGCGGCCGTGGCGGCGCTGAACGGCCCGCAGGATTTCGTTCGCGAGGCCAATCGCGAGTATCAGGCGCGCGGTGCGCTGGTGGTGGACGGGCTGGCGAAGATCCCGGGCTTGCAGCTGCAAATGCCCCAGGGCGCGTTCTATGCCTTCCCCGAGGTCAGCGCGTTCATCGGCAAGCGCACGCCCGACGGCCAGGTCATCAGTAATGACACCGAGCTGTCGGCCTACCTGCTGCGCGATGGCAAGGTCGCCACCGTGCCGGGGTCGGCGTTTGGAGTGGAGCCTTATGTGCGCCTGTCCTTCGCCACTTCGCGGCAGGAACTGGAACAAGCGCTGGGCCAGCTGCGCGAAGCGTTCGCGGCACTGGTCTGATCTAGACGAATTCTTGAAGAGGTAAACCATGAGCAAGCCATTCAAACGCCTGCTGATCACCGGCGCCGCCGGGCGCCTGGGCAGCGTGCTGCGCAAGCACCTGGCACAGTTCGCCGACGAGCTGCGCCTGACCGACATCGCCGACCTGGGCCATGCCGCGCCCCATGAAGAGCTGATTCGCTGCGACCTGGGCAACTTCGATGATGTGCTGCCGTTGACCGAAGGCGTCGATGCCATCGTGCATGCCGGCGGCGTGCCGGTGGAGGACACCTTCCAGAAAATCCTCAACGGCAACATCGTCGGCACCTACAACATCTATGAAGCGGCCCGGCGCAATGGCGTCAGGCGCGTGGTGTACACCAGCTCCAACCACGCCATCGGCTTCTACGATCGCACCGAAACCATCGATGCCACTGCCGCGCACCGCCCCGATAGCCTCTACGGCGTGAGCAAGTGCTTCGCTGAAGACCTGGGCCGCTACTACTGGGACAAGTTCGCCATTGAGTCGGTGAATCTGCGTATCGGTTCTTCGTTCCCCGAGCCGCTGGACCGGCGCATGCTCGCCACCTGGCTGTCGTTCGACGACTTCGCCCAGCTCACCGAGCGCTCGTTGCTGGCGCCGCGGGTCGGGCACATGATCGTCTACGGCCTGTCGGCCAACCGCGAAAGCCTGTGGGACAACCGCCTGGCTTCGTCGATTGGCTACGTGCCCAAGGACAGCGCCGACGACTACCGCGAAAAAGTGCTGGCCGAGCACCCGCCGCTGGACCCGAACGAGCCGGCCGCGCGCTACCACGGCGGCAGCTTCGCCGGTGCCGGCCACTTCGAAGACCCGAAATAACCAGAGGGCACCGCATTTCCTGTGGGAGCGGGCTTGTCGATGCGTCGAACCGCCGCGAAGCAGGCAGCGCGGTACTTGGCACCGGCTACGCCGGTGTTCGCGGGCAAGCCCGCTCCCACAGGGTTCCTGCTACTTATCAGAGAGCTAATTCCATGGCTTCCACCGCTAAACAACAGAACTACGATGTGGTGATCGTCGGCGGCGCGGTCAACGGCAGCGCCACTGCTTATTTCCTGGCCAACAACCCGGACTTCAAGGGCTCGGTGCTGGTCATCGAGCGCGACTGGACCTACAACAAGTCGGCCACGGCGCTGTCGAGCAGCTCGATCCGCCAGCAGTTCTCCAACCCGATCAACATCGAGATTTCCAAGTTCGGCGCCGAGTTCGTGCGCAACTTCCCTGACGTGATGGAAATGGACGGCGACCGCCCGGACCTGGCCTTCCACGAGAACGGCTACCTGTTTCTGGGCGACGACAAAGGCTACGAGGTACTGCGCCGCCTGCACGATACGCAGGTGTCGCATGGCGCAGACGTGCACCTGCTCGACCCCGAGCAACTGCAGCGCAAATTCCCCTGGGTGAATATCGACAGCCTCGCCGGCGCCAGCTACGGCCAGAGTGGCGAGGGTTGGTTCGACAGCCTGGGGATGCTCAACGGCTTGCGCCGCAAGGCCCGCGCCATGGGCATCGAGTACATCGAAAACCAGGTGGTCGGCATCCAGCGTGAAGGCGACCGTATCACCGGGGTGCAACTGACCAGTGGCGAGCGCATCGGCTGCGGCCTGCTGGTGAACTGCGCCGGCACCCGCGGCACCCAGGTCGCGCGCATGGCCGGCCTGGATATTCCGGTCGAGCCGCGCCGCCGCTCACTGTTCGTCTTCGACTGCCGCACCCCGTTGCAAGGCACCGTGCCGCTGACCATCGACCCGACCGGGGTGTTCTTCCGCCCCGAGGGCAAGTTCTACCTGGGCGGCACGTACCCGAAAAACGACCCGGAAGTGGACTTCGAAGACTTCGACGTGCTGCACGAAGAGTTCGACGAGGAGGTGTGGCCGATCCTGGCCGAACGCGTGCCGGCCTTCGAGGGCATCAAGGTCGTCAACTTCTGGGCCGGGCATTACGACTTCTGCGTGCTGGACCACAACGCCATCGTCGGGCCGCACAACGAGGTCGGCAACTTCCTGTTCTGCAATGGCTTCAGCGGCCATGGCCTGCAGCAGGCGCCGGCAATCGGTCGCGGCCTGTCCGAGCTGATCACCTACGGCGGCTATCGCTCGCTCGACCTGGGCGCACTGTCGTACCAGCGGGTGATCGACAACACGCCATTCCTGGAAGACTCGGTCATCTGAGCGCACTGCCTGAGGGAGAACAACAATGAGCAACTCCGACGTAAAGCGCAGTGGCGGCCAGGTATTGGTCGATGCCCTGCGGGTCAATGGTGTGGAACGCGCTTTCTGCGTGCCGGGCGAAAGCTACCTTGCGGTGCTGGATGCGCTGCACGACGTGCAGGATGACATCGACCTGATCGTCTGCCGTCAGGAAGGTGGTGCGGCCTACATGGCCGAGGCCTACGGCAAACTGACCGGTAAGCCGGGGATCTGCTTTGTCACCCGTGGCCCTGGTGCGACCAATGCCTCGGTGGGTGTGCATACTGCCTTCCAGGATTCCACGCCGATGCTGCTGTTCATCGGCCAGGTGGCCCGCGACCAGATCGAGCGCGAGGCTTTCCAGGAGGTGGACTACCGGCGCATGTTCGGGCAGATGGCCAAGTGGGTGGTGCAGATTGATGATGCCGCGCGCATTCCCGAACTGGTCAACCAGGCGTTCCAGCGCGCCATCAGCGGCCGCCCAGGGCCGGTAGTGATTGCCTTGCCCGAAGACATGCTGACTGATCGGGTGCAGGTAGCCGATGCGCGCCCGGCGCAGCGCGTCGAAGCGGCGCCGGCGCCGGCAGCGCTGGCTGAGCTGCAACGACTGCTGAGCAAGGCCAGCAAGCCGCTGGTGATCGCCGGTGGCGGTGGCTGGAACGACCAGGCCGTGGCCGACCTCAAGCGCTTCGTGCAGGCGCAGAACCTGCCGCTGGCTGCCTCGTTCCGCTGTCAGGACCTGTTCGACAACACTGACCCGCACTATGCCGGCGACCTCGGCTTGGCTGCGGGGCCGGTGCTGGTCGATGCGGTGAAGCAGTCGGACCTGCTGATAGTGATCGGCGCACGGCTCGGCGAGATGACCACCGGCGGCTACGCGCTGGTCGACATCCCCACGCCGAAGCAGGCGCTGGTACACGTGCATGCCAGTGCCGAAGAGATTGGCCGGGTGTACCAGCCGACCTTGGGTATCAATGCCGGGCCAGCGAGCTTCCTTGGCCAGGCCGCCGCCTTGCCAGCGGTACGCCCAGCGGCATTCGCCGACTGGAGCGCCAGCCTGAACAGCGGCTATCGCGGCAACTTCGAGACGCCGCGCTCGCCCGGCGATGTGCAGATGAGCGAAGTGATCGCCTGGCTGAACAAGACCCTGCCAGCCGACAGCATCCTCACCTGCGGTGCCGGCAACTACACCGGCTGGGTTCACCGTGGCTACCAGCACCGGGTGTTCCGCACCTTGCTTGGGCCCACCAACGGCTCCATGGGTTATGGCGTACCCGCAGCGGTAGCAGCCAAGCTCACCTACCCGCAACGCACGGTGGTGGCGTTTGCCGGTGACGGCTGCTTCCTGATGAATGGCCAGGAGCTGGCCACGGCGGCGCACTACGACGCCCGGCTGATCACCGTCGTGGTCAACAACGGCATGTATGGCACCATCCGCATGCACCAGGAGCGCAGCTATCCAGGGCGGGTGTCGGGTACCGAGCTGCACAACCCGGACTTCGCCGCGCTGGCGCGGGCCTACGGACTGCACGGTGAAACCGTGACCCGCACCGAGGACTTTGCCGCGGCCTTCGAGCGTTGCCAGGCCTGCGGCAAGCCGGCGCTCATCGAGGTGCAGGTCGACCCCGAAGCCTTGACCCCGCGCATGACCCTCAGCCAGATCCGCGACAAGGCCTTGCAGGCCCAACGCTGATTCGCCTCAGGTGGGGCGCGGTCCGGCCCCACCTTTTTTACCTTCTTCGAACGAGCCAATCGACATGAAACTTGCCGATCACGATCTGCTGCGTGACGTTTGCTACATTGACGGGCAATGGCTGGGGGCCGATAGCGGCCAACGCATTGCCGTGACCAACCCTGCCAGCGGCGCAGTGCTGGGCCATGTGCCGCGCATGGGCGCCGCGGAAACCGAGCGTGCCATCGCCGCCGCCGAACGCGCCTTGCCGTCCTGGCGTGCTTTGACCGCCAAGGAACGTGCGGCCCGATTGCAGGCGTGGTACCGGGAAATCCTCGCGCATCAGGAGGATCTCGCCCAGATCATGACCGCCGAGCAGGGCAAGCCGCTGGCCGAGGCGCGCGGTGAAATCGCCTTCGCCGCCGCCTATGTGGAGTTCTATGCCGAAGAGGGCAAGCGCCTCTATGGTGATGTGATCCCTTCGCCAAGCGCCGACCGGCGCCTGCTGGTGACCAAGGAACCGATCGGCGTGTGCGCTGCGATCACGCCGTGGAACTTCCCGGCCGCGATGATCACACGCAAGGCGGCGCCGGCTCTGGCGGCGGGCTGCACCCTGGTGCTCAAGCCCGCTTCGCAGACACCGTTCAGTGCGTTGGCGCTGTGCGTGCTGGCCGAGCGTGCGGGTATCCCGGCCGGTGTGTTGAGTGTGGTCACGGGTGACTCGGCGGCCATCGGCGGTGCGCTCACGGCCAGCCCAGTGGTGCGCAAGCTTTCGTTCACAGGCTCCACGCCGATTGGCATCCAGCTGCTGCAGCTGTCGGCGGCCACGGTGAAGAAGGTCACCCTGGAGTTGGGTGGCAACGCGCCCTTTATCGTGTTCGACGATGCCGACCTGGAACAAGCCGTGGAAGGTGCGCTGATCGCCAAGTTCCGCAACAGCGGGCAGACCTGCGTGTGCGCCAACCGCTTTTATATTCAGGACGGCATCTACGAGCGCTTTGTCGCCCGCTTTGCCGAGCGCGTCGCGGAACTGGTGGTGGGGCAGGGCGATGCAGCAGGCACCCAGGTGGGGCCAATGATCGACGGGCGTGCCGCCAGTGGCGTCGAGCAACTGGTAGGTGAGGCCATCGAGGCCGGCGCGCGGGTAGTGGTGGGTGGGCGCCGGCATGCGTTGGGCGAAGCGTACTTCGAGCCGACCGTGCTGGCCGACGTGACCCCGGACATGCGCGTGGCGCGTGAGGAGATCTTCGGCCCGGTGGCGCCGATCTTCCGTTTTTGCAGCGAGCAAGAGGTGATCGGCCAGGCGAATGCGACCGAGTTCGGGCTGGCCTGTTACCTGTATGCGCGGGATGTCGGTCGGGTATGGCGGGTGTCGGAGGCACTGGAGTACGGCATGGTCGGGGTCAATGTTGGGGTGGTGGCGACCGAGGTGGCACCGTTTGGCGGCGTGAAGGCTTCGGGGCTGGGCCGGGAAGGTTCGCGGTATGGGATCGAGGATTATCTGGAGATCAAATACGTGTGCCTCGGGTTGTGAGGTAAGTCCTCATCGGCCTGGCATGGCCCCTGTAGGAGCGGCTTCAGCCGCGAACAACGGCTAAGCCGGTGCCATCCTGCGCATCGCGTGCTTCGCGGCTAAAAGCCGCTCCCACAGGTTAAGTCACAAGCGAGCCTCTACCTTGGCCGCGACATCGGCGGGCAGCCAGGCCTTCCACACGTCCGGGTTGTTGCGCATGAATGCCTGGGCGGCAGCGCTGGGGTCCTGCCGCTTTTCACTCATCTCGGCCAGGGCCTTGTTCAGCAGGCCGATCGGTAGGTCGACCCTCTCGAACACTGTCACCAGTTCCGGATAACCCTGCCGAAAGGCCTTGGATACCCCGATCGACAATTTGGCCGGCAGAGACTGGCTGCCCTTGGGGTCCTTGTTACTTGGGTCGGTGAGCGTGGCCCAGGCCTGCTCATCGAAGGGCGGCTCCTCCAGCCGCACGAGCTTATGGCGACCGATCAGTGGGGTAGGGCTCCAGTAATAGAACAGCACGGGTTTCTTGCGGCGGATGGCCGAGTTGATTTCAGCATCCAGGGCGGCGCCTGAGCCGGTGCGAAAGTTGGTGTACAGGCCATCCAGCCCGTATGCCTTGAGCTTTTGACTGTTGACGATTTCAGAGGTCCAGCCGCTGGGGCTGTTGAAGAAGCGCCCCTTGGTCGGCTCCTCAGGGTCCTTGAACACCGAAGCATAGCGTTTGAGGTCTTCGACCCTACGCAGGTCAGGGGCTGGCGCTTTGTCGCCCTCGACCACGTAGGCCGGCACCCACCAGCCTTCTTCAGCGTTCTTCACCGTGTCACCCAGGGCGAACACCTCGCCCGCTTGTTCGGCCTTGACCCAGGCGGGGCTGCGCCCAGCCCATTCTTCGGCGACCACCTGCAGGTCATTGCGCGCCAGCGCTACTTCCAAGCCTACAGTGCTGCCGGGAAGGGTGTCGGTGGGGTAGCCGTAACCGTGTTCGACAATTCGGCGCAGGATCTCGGTGGTCAGCGCACCACTTTCCCAGGTAAGGGCGCCGAAGTGGATGGGCGGGCGCGCCTCTGCCGAGGCCGCGCTGTCGGTGCTGGCCAAGCCCACGGTAAACAGCAGGCCGGCCAGCAACGTTGGAATTTTTTTCATCGAGACCTCCAAGGTTGTCAATGCCGTGTGCCGCGCAAGTGTAGTCCACCGCGCAGGAACAGCTTCTGTCTGCAGAACACGGGTGGCCAGCGAAACCCTCAAGCTGAACCTGAATCCCGACGCGGACGCGACCTTTCGGCCGGGGCCGCTGACCCTCGAAATCAGTCAGGGCGAGTTGTCCCGGCGCCTGCTCGACAGTGTGCCGCTGTCTGCGGGCAGTACGCGACGCAAGCGATCCATACAGGCAGCGAGTACGTTCCCGTATCGGCCTGAAGGCCAGCGTTACCCGGCATTGATCGTGACCTTCAGCGAAGGTGGTTACGCGCGGTTCACCGCTGATCTGAATGGCGCTGATCCAGGCGTACGCCATGGGGCAGCATCACCTGTACTTGAACACCGATCAGATGCACTTGCTGGTGATGCAGTCGGGTTACGAGGATGCCACGTTGCCACATACCGACAAGTTGCCCATGGGCGCCCGGCCAAACGTTCTGGGCGCCCTGATGTTGCTCGACAACATCCTTCAAACTGGTCGTTTCCACCTGCCGGACGATGGCTTTTGTGGTGACGACTGCGCCGCCCAGGTCTAGACCCGGAACTGGTCCATCAAGGCCTGCTGCTGGTTGGCCAGACTATTCAGCGATTGGCTGACCCGTGCCGACTCGTTGGCCTGCCCCGACAGCGACTCGGTCACATCGCGGATGGTCGCGACATTGCTGTTGATTTCTTCAGCCACCGCGCTCTGCTCCTCGGCGGCCGAGGCGATCTGCAGGTTCATGTCGGAGATCACGGTCACGGCCTGGCCGATACGCTGCAGTGCGGTGACCGCCTGGCCGACTTGTTCCACGCCGCCCTGGGCCTGGCGGTGGCTGTTGTCCATGGCACCGACCACTTCGCGGGTACCGGCCTGCAGCGCTTCGATCACCTGGCGGGTTTCTTCCACCGACTCCTGAGTACGTTGAGCCAGGTTGCGCACTTCGTCGGCAACCACGGCGAAACCACGGCCGGCTTCACCGGCACGGGCCGCCTCGATGGCGGCGTTGAGCGCCAGCAGGTTGGTCTGCTCGGCAATCGAACGGATCACCTCCAGCACCGAGCCTATTTTCTCGCTGTTCTGCGCCAGGCCTTCGACTTCGGCCATGGCGCTGCTCATGTCGGCGGCCAGGGCGTCGATGCTGCGGGTGGTACGGTCGATCACCGCCAGGCCTTCCCGGGTGGCCTGGTCGGCATCGCGTGCGGCCTGGGCGGCCTGTGAGGCGCTGCGGGCGACGTCCTGGGAGGTGGCGCTCATTTCGTGGGAGGCGGTGGCCACCTGGTCGACCTGGCGGTACTGCTGTTCCATGCCGGCGCTGGTTTGCGTGGCAATCGCCGAAGATTGATCGGCGGTGCCGCGTGCGGCCTGCACCGAGCGTTTGACCTCGGCGATGGTCGGTTGCAGTTTGTCCAGGAAGCGGTTGAACCACCCGGCCAGCTCGCCGAGTTCGTCGCGTTTATCGTAGGTCAGGCGGCGGGTCAGGTCGCCTTCGCCGCTGGCGATGTCCTTGAGCATCGCTGCCACGCCGAGGATCGGCCGGGTCACGCCACGTGCCATCAGCCACACCAGCAACAGGCCGACGATGGCAGCAGCCAGGCCCAGGCCCAGCTCCAGCAGGGTGCCGCTGGTGTTGAGGGCATCCAGCTCTTGTTTCAGGGCCTCGGCCGGACCGGTCAGGGCGTTTTCCGGCACGTCCAGCAGCACGCCCCAGGGTTGCGCGCCGGGGATCGGCTGGAAGGCGGCGAGCACCTTCAGGCGTTGCTGGTCGTGATGGACGGTCAACTTGCCTTCGGCCAGCGTGCGCACCAGTTCGGCGCCCTTGGACGGATCGACCTGATCGAAGCGCTGGGCCAGCTTGCCGGCGTCGGCGCTGTAACCGGCCAGCAGGCCCACGGGGCTGAGGATGCCGACCGTGGTGCGGCCTTCGTACAGGCTGCGGCTGGCGTCCTGGCTCAGGGCCTGCAGGCTGTTGAGGTTAATGTCGATGGAGAGGGTGGCGATCACCTTGCCGTTGACCGCCAGCGGGAACACGATGCTGGTCATCAGCACGCGCTGGCCGTCGATGTCGTAGAAATACGGCTCCACCACGCACACCTTGCCACTGCTGCGCGGGCACACCCACCAGGTGTTGGCGGGCTGGCCACTGGGGCCGATCTCGGTGTTGGCCATGTCGTGCTCGGGCAGGGCCATGGCGGTCAGCTGGCCGGCGCGGGGTTGCGACCAATACAGGGCGAAGCGCCCGGTTTCGTTGCTGCCCAGTTCTGCCTGGCCGGTGAACAGGCTGTCCTTGCTGTCCAGTGCGTTGGGTTCGAACACCAGCGAAAGGCCCAGCAGGTCGGGGTTGGCCTGCAGCGCCGCACGGACCTGGCGGGTCATGTCCTCACGCAGGTCGAAGGCATCCAGGTAGCGTTTTTCAGCCTGCTCGCGCAGGAACAGCACCTGGCGGGCGAAGCCTGCGCCGTACTGGTAGGCATCCATGAACTGACGGCGGATGTTCAGTGCCTGAACCTCGCCTTGCGACTCGATACGCGCCTGCGCTGCCTCGCTGAGCATCTGCATGCTGCTGGCCTTGACCAGGTCCGAGCTATGGTCCATGCGGTAGAGCGAAAGGCCGACGAGCAGGCTGACGATGCCGGCCAGGCACAAACCGGCGAGCAGGGTGATCTTCCACTGGATGGAGAGTTGTCGCAAAGGCATGAGGGGGAATCCCTTTTTCTGGCAGTAAGGGTTTGGCTTTGGAGCTATATCGGCCCCCCCCTTTTTTTCTTTATTCAAACATTCAATTTAAATCTCTCTCTGCGTTATCTGCCGCAACCTGGCGTTTTTGACATATCCCCCCCACTGCGTCAGAGTGCGCGCTTTTTGTCTGCAGCTAGAGGTAAGCCAAACCATGAATGCAGTGATTGCCGCTGTCGGCATCATGCTGATACTCAGCCTGTCGCGGGTGCACGTGGTCATCGCCCTGATCATCGGTGCCCTGGTCGGGGGCCTGGTCGGGGGCTTGGGCATCGAAGGCACGCTCAAAGCTTTCAACGGCGGCCTGGGTGGCGGCGCCACGGTGGCGTTGTCTTATGCGTTGTTGGGCGCTTTCGCCGTGGCCATCGCCAAGTCAGGCCTGGCCCACGCGTTGGCCGACCGCGCACTGGCCATGATCGACCGCCAGGGCCACGCCAATGGCGGCAAGGTCAAATGGCTGCTGATCGGCCTGATGCTGGTGGTGGCGGTGTCGTCGCAGAACATCCTGCCCATCCACATCGCCTTCATTCCGCTGCTGGTGCCGCCGCTGCTGTACGTGCTGACCCGCCTGCGCATCGACCGGCGGCTGATCGCCTGCGTGATCACCTTTGGCCTGATCACGCCGTACATGTTCCTGCCGGTGGGCTTTGGCAACATTTTCCTCAACGAAATCCTCCTGGCCAACGTCGCCCGCGCGGGCGTCGACATCAGTGGCGTCAACGTCACCCACGCCATGGCCATTCCGGCGGCCGGCATGTTGGTCGGGCTGCTGCTGGCGGTGTTCGTCAGCTACCGCAAGAAGCGTGACTACGACCTGGCACGCATCGAACAGGTCGAGCAGGTGAGCGTGCAGTACAACCCGTTGACACTGCTAGTGGCGGGGCTGGCGATTGCCTCGGCGTTCATCGTCCAGTTGTGGCTGGATTCGATGATCATCGGCGCGATGGTCGGGTTCCTGATCTTCTCGCTGTCGGGCATCGTGCGCTGGAAAGACACCGACGACCTGTTCACCGAAGGCATGAAGATGATGGCCATGATCGGCTTCATCATGATCGCTGCCTCGGGCTTTGCCGACGTAATGAAGGCCACCGGCGAGGTCAAGAGCCTGGTGGAAACGTCTGCGCAATGGATCGACCACAGCAAGGGCATTGGCGCCCTGCTGATGCTGTTGGTGGGTTTGTTGGTGACCATGGGCATCGGCTCGTCATTCTCGACGGTGCCGATCCTGGCGGCGATCTTTGTGCCGCTGTGCGTGCAACTGGGCTTCGACCCGGTGGCGACCGTATGCATCGTGGGTACCGCCGGCGCCTTGGGCGACGCGGGGTCGCCGGCATCGGACTCGACCCTGGGGCCAACCTCGGGGCTCAACGTCGACGGACAGCATCACCATATCTGGGACACCGTGGTGCCAACCTTCATCCACTACAACCTGCCGTTGCTGGCGTTCGGCTGGCTGGCGGCGATGACGCTGTAAAGCGTCAGTCCTTGTCGGGCGGCGGCGAAATGCGGTTGAGGACGGTGCTGCCGTCCTTGCTGCGGGTCAGGTAGAGCGGCAGCACCTTGGGCAGGTTGTCCACCAGGCGCGCGACCTCGCGGGTGTTGTAGATGCCGCTGATGCGAATGCGCCCAGTGCTGGCATCCGCCAGCAGCAGGGGGGCATCGAGGTAGCGGTTGATCACCGGCAGGGCCTGGTCGAGGCTGAGGTTGTCGAGCACCAGCTTGCCACTGCGCCAGGCCAGGCTGTTGGCGTAATCGTCGCTTTCGGCCAAGTGCGGCTCGAAGTCGCCAAGGCGATAACTGGCCTGCATGCCTGGGCCGAGGCGATAACCGCCACTGTTGCCATCGCTGCTGACCAGTACTGAACCTTGTACCAAGGTGACCTTGACCTGGTCCTGGTACTTCCACACGTTGAATTGAGTGCCGGTGACGCGGATCTGGCCGTGGCCAGCGCGGACGATGAACGGGTGTTCGCTGTCGTGCTGGACCTTGAAGAACGCTTCACCACGCTTGAGCCTGACCTGGCGTTGGTCCTTGTAATTGAGGTAGGTCAGTTCGGTATTGAGGTTGAGCTCCACCGAGCTGCCATCGCTCAATTGCACGGTCTGCACCCGGTCACTCGCTTCGACGTGCTGATAGTGGTTGGGCAGCCAGCCCTGTTCCCAACCTATCCAGCCCGCCAGGGGCAATGCCAGCAGGGCAAGGGCCGCGGCCGAGGCCATGGGCCGCCAGTGCCATCGCCGAGCGACCGGGCGCGCCGGTGGGTTGAACTCAATGACCGTGGCGTTGCGTGGCAGCAGGTCGGCGGTTTGCCAGATCTCCAGCATCGCCTGGTACTCGTCACCATGTCGTTTGTCCGCTGCCAGCCAACGGGCGAATGCCTCATGCTCTGCCACCGTGCAATCGTCGGCGTGCAGGCGCATGCACCAATGCGCCGCGGCTTCGGTAATGGCATCGTCTGGGTTGGGGTTGAGGCGGTCTTGATTCATTGCGGCTCCGGGTTTTGCGCATTCTACCCTTTGCAAGGGGTTCCCGAGAACCGAGGTAATGGCGAATGACTATCAGTTATGTAGCTTTTTCGTCGGTTTCGCAACGGATTTTCCGCGTTTGAGAACCTTTCGCGCGCTCCATTCTCCATGAAAATTTGCATAGGTACCTAATGAAAGCTTTGACATTCACTGCCTAGGCAGTAATATTTTTAAACAATTACCCGAGTTGCCGCCGATGTCCCACTTCACCCCGGAAAACTTCCAGTCCTGCGCCATCGGCATGCTGCTGGGCCGCGCAGCGATTCTCAAGGACCGCATTCTCGACTGGCACCTGGAGTCGGAGGGCGTCACTGCCGCGCAGTTCAAGGTGCTGATCATCGTCACCCAGTATCAGGTGGATACCCCGGCCGAACTGTGCCGCTACCTGGGCCTGGACAGTGGTTCGATGACCCGCATGCTCGACCGCCTCGAGCAGAAGGGTTTGATCTTGCGCAACCGCTGCGCCGATGACCGCCGTCAGGTGCGCCTGGCGCTGACCGCCGATGGTCAGCGCCTGGCCGACCGTTTGCCGGAGATCGGCGCGGCGGCGATGAACGAATTGGTCGGCGTGCTCCAGCCCGACGAGCTGGGGACCCTCGAAGGCCTGCTGGCCAAAGTCCTGCTCGGTGCCGGCGACCCCCTGACGATCCGTCGCTTCGGCGATCGTTGAACCCTGTTACGCATTTTCCAAGGTATTGTCATGGCCACTCCCGCAGACACCACAAATCCCTCCGAAGCACAGCAGCCGTCGCGCAAGCGCAAGGTCTGGCTGCTCGGCCTGCTGCTGTTGGTACTGCTCGGCAGTGCTGGCGCGTGGGCCTGGTACAGCCTGATCGGGCGCTGGCATGAGAGCACTGACGATGCCTATGTCAACGGCAACGTGGTGGAGATCACGCCGCTGGTCACCGGCACTGTCACCAGCATCGGTGCCGATGATGGCGACCTGGTGCACGCCGGCCAGGTGCTGCTGCAATTCGACCCGGCCGACAGCGAAGTGGCCTTGCAGGCCGCCGAAGCCAAGCTTGCCAGGACCGTGCGCCAGGTGCGTGGGCTGTACAGCAACGTCGACTCGCTCAAGGCTCAGGTGCAGACGCGCCAGGCCGAGCTGCAGAAAGCCCAGCAGAACTACAACCGGCGCAAGGTGCTGGCCGACAGCGGCGCGATAGCCGCAGAAGAAATCGCCCACGCCCGCGATGATCTGACCGTGGCCCAGGCAGCCGTCAACAGCGCCCGCCAGCAGCTCAACACCAGCACCGCGCTGGTCGACGACACCGTGGTCTCGTCGCACCCCGAAGTCATGGCCGCAGCCGCCGATCTGCGCCAGGCCTACCTCGACCACGCCCGTACTACCCTGGTGGCGCCGGTCACAGGCTACGTCGCCAAGCGTACCGTGCAACTCGGCCAGCGCCTGCAGCCAGGCACCGCGACCATGGCGGTGATCCCGTTGGACGAGGTGTGGATCGACGCCAACTTCAAGGAAACCCAGCTGCGCGACATGCGCATCGGCCAGCCGGTGGACATCAGCGCCGACCTGTATGGCAGCGAGGTCAAGTACAGCGGCACCGTCGACAGCCTAGGTGCCGGTACCGGCAGCGCGTTCGCCTTGCTGCCGGCACAGAATGCCACCGGCAACTGGATCAAGATCGTCCAGCGCGTACCGGTGCGTATCCACATCAGTGCCGACCAGCTCAAAAACCATCCCCTGCGCATCGGACTGTCCACCGTGGTCGAGGTCAACCTGCACGACCAGAGCGGCCCGGCCCTGGCCCAGCAGCCGCCGCAACAGGCCAGCTACACCACCCAGGTATACGACCGCCAGTTGGTCGAGGCTGACGATTTGATCGCGCGGCTCATCCAGCAGAACAGCGCCACTGGCAAGACGGCGCAACGATGAGCAACAACGCTGCGGCGCAATTCACCCCGCCGAGCCTGCTGCTGACCACCATCGGCCTGTCGCTGGCGACCTTCATGCAGGTGCTCGACACCACCATCGCCAACGTGGCACTGCCGACCATCTCCGGTAACCTGGGGGTGAGCTACGAGCAGGGCACTTGGGTGATCACCTCGTTCGCAGTGAGCAACGCCATCGCCTTGCCGCTGACCGGCTGGTTGAGCCGGCGTTTCGGTGAGGTCAAGCTGTTCATCTGGGCCACGTTGCTGTTCGTGCTGGCGTCGTTCCTGTGCGGCATTGCCCAGTCGATGCCCGAGCTGGTCGGTTTCCGCATTCTGCAGGGCGTGGTGGCCGGGCCGTTGTATCCGATGACCCAGACGTTACTGATTGCTGTCTATCCTCCGGCAAAACGGGGGATGGCGCTGGCCTTGCTGGCGATGGTCACGGTGGTGGCGCCCATTGCCGGGCCGATCCTCGGTGGCTGGATCACCGACAGTTACAGCTGGCCGTGGATTTTCTTCATCAACGTGCCGATCGGGCTGTTCGCTGCAGCCGTGGTGCGCCAGCAGATGCGCGCGCGGCCCGTGGTCACCAGTCGCCAGCCGATGGACTACATCGGCCTGTTGACGTTGATCGTTGGCGTTGGTGCATTGCAGGTGGTGCTCGACAAGGGCAATGACCTGGACTGGTTCGAGTCGTCGTTCATCATCATCGGCAGCCTGATTTCGGTGGTGTTCCTGGCGATCTTCATCATCTGGGAGCTGACCGACCGTCATCCGGTGGTCAACCTGCGGCTGTTCGCGCACCGCAATTTCCGCATCGGCACGATCGTGTTGGTGGGCGGGTATGCCGGGTTTTTCGGCATCAACCTGATCCTGCCGCAGTGGTTGCAGACGCAGATGGGCTACACCGCCACCTGGGCGGGCCTGGCGGTGGCACCGATCGGCCTGCTACCGGTGATCATGTCGCCGTTCGTGGGCAAGTATGCGCATCGCTTCGACTTGCGGGTGTTGGCGGGGCTGGCGTTTCTGGCGATCGGCACCAGTTGCTTCATGCGTGCAGGTTTCACCAACGAGGTGGACTTCCAGCACATTGCCCTGGTGCAGCTGTTCATGGGCATTGGCGTGGCACTGTTCTTCATGCCGACCTTGAGCATCCTGCTCTCTGACTTGCCGCCGCAGCAGATCGCCGACGGTTCCGGGTTGGCGACCTTCCTGCGTACGTTGGGGGGCAGCTTTGCGGCGTCGCTGACCACGTGGATCTGGATTCGCCGGGCTGAGCAGCATCATGCGTACTTGAGTGAGCACATCAGCCCGTTCGACCCGGCGACCCGGCATACCCTGGAGCAACTGGGTGGGGCGAGCCAACAGAGCTATGCGCAGCTGGAGCAGATCGTCAATGCTCAGGCCTACATGATGTCGACGGTCGACTACTTCACCTTGATGGGGTGGGTGTTTGCCGGGTTGATCCTGTTGGTGTGGCTGGCCAAGCCGCCGTTCACTGCCAAGGCGGGGCCGGCTTCGGCGGGGCATTGAGGGTGATGGGGTGCTAGGCGTCGGGCTGATGGCGCCCATGGGGCCGAGCGCCGCGCGGGCGGCGCTCGGTCCCAAGAGCAGCAGAAGGGTCAGACGAGCACCCGGCACCCCCTCAAAACCGCGCCGTACTCACCGTGATATACCCCTTGTCCCCTAACCCAATTCGGATCACCGTCTCATCAGTTGACGCCTTGCGCTTCTGCTTGATACAGACCCCTTCGACTGCAACCGCACGCATGCGCTGGGCGATAGCGCGGCCGCAGGGGTCGAAGAACACCTCGCTGGCCAACAGCTCAATGCGCTCGACCAACTGCCGCGTGCGTTCGTCGGTGGCGCAGAAGAACAGCACCCCCGACAGGTGCGGATCTTCCTCTGGGTTGTTGACGTCATGGGTCAATAATTCGCGCAGGGTAGTGCGCAATTCGGCAGTGGTGCGGGTGTGTGGTTGCATGAGCAGCGTCCTTTGTATCTCGAACACCGATCATGTTTTCGCTTGACGGGCTCGACAAGTAAGACGTTTCCGAACGCGCAAGTAGGAATTTTCTGAAGATGTAGTATGGGGCTGTAGGCATCATTGCTGAGGCGCAATCGCGCCTGCCCCGGCCTTCGCCACCTGGGCATCCTGTTCGGGCTTGACCCCGGACACGCCGATGGCTCCAACCACCTGGCCATCAATGAGCAACGGCACACCGCCCTCCAGGCTGGTCAACAGGGGCGCTGTAACGAACGCGGTACGCCCGCCGTTGACCATCTGTTCGTAATCACGCGTCTCCTTGCGCCCCAGTGCGGCGCTGCGGGCCTTTTCCATGGCGATGTAGGCACTGGCCGGTGCGCAACCGTCCATGCGCTCCAGGCCCAACGGGTGACCGCCGTCGTCGACCACGGCAATGGTCACGTTCCACTGTTGCGCCTGGGCCTCGTGGCGGGCGGCGGCAAGCAGGCGGGTTACCTCGGTCTGGCCGATCACGGACTTGCTATGCATGGCGGTTCTCCTGGTTCAGGGCGGCTTCGACGATTTCGATCCAGTGCCTCACCGGCGTGCGGCCGGCACCGTCGAGGTGGGTCTGGCAGCCGATGTTGGCGGTGGCGATGACCTGCGGCTTGCCGCTTTCCAGCGCGTTGAGGCGGTTGTCGCGCAGTTGCCGCGACAGCGCGGGCTGGGTCAGCGAGTAAGTCCCTGCCGAGCCGCAGCACAAGTGGCCGTCCGCTACCGGGGTCAAGCTGAAGCCCAGGCGGGTCAGCAGGTGCTCGACCTGCCCACCGAGCTTGAGCGCATGCTGCAGGGTGCATGGGCAATGAAAAGCCAGGCGCTGTTCGGCGCACAGGCCCAGTTGCTCGACCGGCTCGTCGCGCAGCACCTCCACCAGATCACGCGACAGCGCGCTGACTCGGGCGGCCTTGGCAGCATAGTGCGGATCCTTTTCCAGCAGGTGGCCGTAATCATGCACGAAGGCGCCGCAGCCGCTGGCGGTTTGCACGATGGCTTCGACGCCCGCCTCGATGGCCGGCCACCAGGCATCGATGTTGCGCCGGGCGCGCTCTAGCCCACGTTCCTGGGCATTGAGGTGATAGTCGACTGCGCCGCAGCAACCAGCCTTAAGCGCCGGCTGCACGCTGATGCCCAGGCGGTCGAGCAGGCGTGCGGCAGCGGCGTTGGTATTGGGCGACAGCGCCGGCTGCACGCAACCTTCAAGCAGCAGCACTCGGCGGGCGTGGCGCAGCGGGGGGCGCACGCCGGGGGAGACCACCTGGGCAGGCAACTTGCTCTTGAGCGTGGCCGGCAGCACTGGGCGCAGGGCCTGACCGGTGCGGGTCAGCGCTTTGAACAGCGTTGGGCGCGGCACCACTGCGCGCAGGCCCATGCGCACCAGGCGCTGGCCAAGCGGACGGGGCACCTGCTGCTCGACCACCGCGCGGCCGATGTCCAGCAGGTCATGGTATTTCACCCCGGACGGGCAGGTGGTCTCGCAGTTGCGGCAGGTCAGGCAGCGGTCCAGGTGCAATTGGGTGCTGGCGGTGACCGGTTCGCCCTCCAGCACCTGCTTGATCAGATAAATGCGCCCGCGCGGGCCGTCCAGTTCATCGCCGAGCAGTTGGTAGGTGGGGCAGGTGGCAGTACAGAAACCGCAGTGCACGCACGCGCGCAAGATGCTTTCAGCTTCTTCGGCGCGGGCCAGGCGTTTGGCGCTGTCGCTCAGGTTGGTTTGCATGGCGTGGCCTCACAGGTCCGGGTACAGGCGGCCAGGATTGAACACACCCTGGGGGTCGAGTTGCTGCTTGAGGGCGCGGTGGTAGCGCATCAGCGAGGCGGGCAGCGGGGCGGTACTGTCATCGCCCAGGGCATAGCCGGTGACATGGCCGCCGGCCTTGGCCACCTGCTCGCGAATCTGCCCTGCGGGGGCCGTCGACTTCAGCCAGCGCTGCGCGCCGCCCCAGTCGATGAGTTGGCGGCCTGGCAGATCGAGGTCACCGGCCGCAATGGGTAGCGACACGCGCCACAGGGGTTCAGGCCCCTCGAAGAAAGCCAGGCGCTGCTCGCGCAGGTCGCTCCAGAAACGGCTGTAGAGCTCCTCGCCGCCCAAACGTTGGCGGGCCGACTGCACCGAGCCTTCACCGCCTTCCAGGCGCAGGCAGAGGGCATCGCCAGCATGGCAGGCGGCGCTGATCGGCAGCGGCTGCTGGCCCCATTCGGCGAGTTCGGCCAGCGCCTGGTGGCGGTCCATCGGCAGGCGCAGGCTCAAGGACTCTCGCGGGCGTGGCAGCACTTTCAGCGATACCTCGGTGAGCACCCCCAGGCAACCAAAGCTGCCGACCATCAGCCGCGACACGTCGTAGCCGGCAACGTTTTTCATCACTTCGCCACCAAAGCGCAGCAGCTTGCCATGGCCCGTAATGACCCGAGTACCGAGCACATAGTCGCGCACTGAGCCGGCCCAGGGCCGGCGCGGCCCGGACAGCCCGGCCGCGACCATGCCGCCGAGCGTGGCTGCGGGGCCCAGGTGCGGTGGCTCGCACGGCAGCATCTGCCCAGCCTCGAACAGCGCAGCCTCGATTTCCAGCAGCGGGGTGCCGCTGCGGGCGGTGAGCACCAGTTCTGTCGGGTCGTAGCTGACGATGCCGCGATGACTGCGGGTATCGACGATATCCGCGGCCACGGGCCTGCCAAGCATCGCTTTGCTGTTGCCACCCTGAATGCGCAGTGTGGTGTTCAGGTTCAACGCCTGGTTGACCTGCTCCAGCAGGTCCTGGCTGATGTCGCGATCCGTGCTCATCAAAAACGCTCCAGGTCAGGGAAGGGGAGTTGCCCGTGGTGCACATGCAGCGCGCCGAACTCGGCGCAGCGGTGCAGGGTGGGAATGTTCTTGCCGGGGTTGAGCAACCCTTGCGGGTCGAACGCCGCCTTGACCGCATGGAACAGCGTGATTTCGTCGCTGTTGAACTGGGCGCACATCTGGTTGATCTTCTCCCGGCCGACGCCGTGCTCGCCGGTGATGCTGCCGCCCACCGCCACGCACAGTTCGAGGATGCGCCCGCCGATCGCCTCGGCGCGCTCCAGTTCACCGGGCAGGTTGGCATCGAACAGGATCAACGGGTGCATGTTGCCGTCGCCGGCGTGGAACACGTTGGCCACGCGCAGACCGTATGCCTCGGACAGCTCGCTGATGCCCTTGAGCACGCGTGGCAGCTCACGGCGCGGAATGGTGCCGTCCATGCAGTAATAGTCCGGCGAAATACGCCCTACGGCTGGGAAGGCGTTCTTTCGCCCGGCCCAGAAGCGCACGCGCTCGGCCTCGTCGCAGGCCAGGCGCACTTCTCGCGCCCCGGCTTGCTGCAAGACCGTCGCTACACGGTCGCAGTCGTCCTGTACATCGGCCTCGACACCATCCAGTTCGCAGAGCAGGATCGCCGCGGCGACCACCGGGTAACCGGCGTGGATGAAGTCTTCGGCGGCGCGGATCGCCAGGTTGTCCATCATCTCCAGGCCACCGGGGATGATGCCGGCGGCGATAATCTCGGCGACGGCTCTGCCGGCGTCCTCGACGCTGTCGAAACTGGCCAGGAGCACCCGCGCCACCTGGGGTTTGGGTAGCAGCTTGACGGTGACTTCGGTGACGATGCCGAGCATGCCCTCGGAACCGGTGAACAGGGCCAGCAGGTCGAATCCTGGGCTGTCGAGGGCATCGCTGCCCAGGGTCAGGCGCTCGCCTTCGACGGTGAGGATTTCGACCTTGAGCAGGTTGTGCACGGTCAAGCCGTATTTCAGGCAGTGCACGCCCCCGGCATTTTCGGCGACGTTGCCGCCGATGGAACAGGCGATCTGCGAGGACGGGTCTGGGGCGTAATACAGGCCATGGGGGGCCGCGGCCTGGGAGATCGCCAAATTGCGTACGCCGGGCTGGACCCGGGCGAAACGGCCTTGCGGATTGACCTCGAGAATGCGGTTGAACCGTGCCATCACCAGCAGGATGCCCTTGGCCAACGGCAGCGCGCCGCCCGAGAGCCCAGTGCCGGCGCCGCGTGCCACCACCGGCACGCCACGGTGGTGGCAGAGTGCGAGGAGTGTCTGCACCTGCTCCAGGCGCTCGGGCAGCACCACCAGCAGCGGCACTGTACGGTAGGCCGAGAGGCCGTCGCATTCGTAGGGTTTGAGATCTTCGGCGCGGTGCAGGATTTCCAGGTCGGGCATGGCGTCGCGCAATGCCCGCAGCAAGGCGGGTTGGTCCACGGCAGGCAGCACGCCATCGATCCGTTCGTCGTAGAGAATGTTCATCAGGCTCACTCAACGGCAATTTTTGTTGTTGTGGGGTGCTCGTACCGGCCCTTTCGCGGGGCAAGCCCGCTCCCACAGGATTGTCACAGAGAGTACTTGTGGGAGCGGGCTTGCCCCGCGAAAGGGCCGGTTCAGGCGCTACATCACTCAGCCAGATGCCGGATCATCGCGACGGTTAGATACAGTCGAGGCGCCACACTGCTCAGCTCGATGTATTCGTCATCCCCATGCAACCCAGCCCCAACCACCCCCAAGGTCTCCAGCACAGCCGGCTTTTCGCTCCCTGGCACATAGGCATAGCCGGCATCGGTACCAAACCGCATGGCAATCGGTTCGATCTTGTGCCCAACCTCGCCATACAGCTGCTGTGCCGTCTGCGCCAATTTCGCCGAAGCCTCGTTGCGCGCCAGTGGCGGCCGGCCTTTCTCGAGGGTGACAGTGGCCTGAGTATCGGCCACCAACTGCTTCTTCACGATGCGCTGGGCGTCGGCCTGCACCCGGTCGGTCTCGCCCAGGTCCGAATAACGCATATCCGCTTCGGCCGTGGCTAGGGCCGGGATGATATTGGCTTTCTCGCCCGCCTTGGCCAGGGTCCAGTTCACCGTGGTGCCTTTGCTGGTATCGCCCAGTTCGTTGAGCTGAAGCAACTGGTGGGCCAGTTCGGTCAGCGCATTGCGCCCTTGCTCTGGCGCGGAGCCAGCATGCGAGGCACGGCCCTTGACCTCGAGCTTCAGGCGGTTGATGCCGTTGGTGGCGACTGTCACAGCGTCCTTGTCCGGCGGCTCGTAGGAGAACACGTAGTCATGCTTGCGGGCCAGTTCGGCGATGATCTGCTTCGAGCCGGCCGAACCCATTTCCTCATCCGGGTTGAACAGCACGGTGAGCGTGCGGTATCCCTTGAATTCCTGTTCCTGCAGCAGCTTGAGCGCATGCAGGATCATCGCCACGCCGCCCTTGGCATCGGCCACGCCCGGGCCGTAGGCGCGCGGGCCGTCGACGCGAAACGGTCGCTTGGCCACGGTGCCGGGCACGAACACCGTGTCGTAGTGCACCATCAGCAGGAAATCTTTGCTGCCAGAGCCTTTGAATGTGCCGACGATGTTGTCGCCCACCGAGGGTTTGGCGGGGTGGGTCTGGACCTCGGCACCCAGCGCCTTCAGGCGTTTGACCAACTCGGCGCTGACTTGCGTCAGGCCAGGTTCGGTACCGGTGCCGGTGTCGACGGACACCAGGGTCTTGAGGGTTTCAAGGTAGGCCGACTGTTCGCCCTGGGCCTGCTTGAGCAAGTCTTGGGGAGTGGGTTCGGCGGCGGTTGCCTGGGTACAGGCGATCAATAGCGCCAGGGCAATGGCGTGGGGAGGGCGGGGCAAAGGCATCGGTTCTTCCTTGTAGGGGTGAACCGTTGAGCCTAGTCCTTCAGCCGTGACCCTGCAGAATCAGTGCAGCCCTTGGCGGGGGACCGTGCCAAGGGCTACAACGGGCATCAATGGTGGGCCACTGGATCATCCTGGGACAGTATTGCCCGGGCCAGCTCTTCATCACTGGCCTGCAGGCCAGGGTTGTCCTTGCGAGCCTGTTCCAGCGCCGATTCCACATAGGCGCCACGAATCGCACCGCCACTGGCGACGAACGCAGACAGTTCGTCTTGGGCGGGGATGATCCGTTTGTCATCCTTGAAGGTCGAATACAGCGAGGCGGAGACACCCGCCGAGGTGGCGACGTCGCCCGCATCGACGCGGGCCAGGGCAGCACCGGCAGGCAGCAGGAGCAGCAGCGCAGGGGCGAGGAATAGGTGGCGCATATCGTGATCTCCAGTAGCGTGAAGCCCAAGGGAATTACCACTCAATGTTTAAGAGGGCGCGCGTGGGGTGGTAGTTCCCTTGGGGATGATCAAGCCAACTGGTACGTGGTCTTCACCCGGGTAAAGAACTGCCGCGCATGCGTGCCTTGTTCACGCGAGCCCAGGCTCGACGCGCCATTGCCGCCAAACGGCACGTGATAGTCCACCCCGGCGGTCGGCAGGTTGACCATCACCATCCCCGCCGAGCTGTTGCGCTTGAAGTGCTCGGCATGGCGCAGCGAGGTGGTGACGATGCCGGCAGACAGGCCAAATGCGGTGTCCTCGGCGGCGGCGAAGGCCTGTTCGTAGTCGCGCACCTTGAGCACGCTGAGCACTGGCCCGAAGATCTCTTCGCGGTAGATGCGCATGTCTGGCGTCACCTCGGTGAAAAGCGCCGGGGTGAAGAAATACCCGCCTGCTTCGTCTTCGATACGCTCGCCGCCGCACACCAGTGTTGCCCCCTGCTCCCGACCACTGGCCACGTACGACAGGTTTTGCTCCAGCTGCCGGCTGTCGACCACCGGGCCGATGTCGGTGCTGGCCTGCAGGGCGTCGCCTACCTTCAACGCGCGGGTGCGTTTCGCCAGGCGCGCGACGAAGGCATCGTGAATGCCTTCGGTAACGATCACCCGCGAACTGGCCGTGCAGCGTTGCCCCGTGCTGAAGAACGAGCCATTGAGCGCTACGTCCACCGCCTGCTCCAGGTCGGCGTCGTCGAGGACGATCAGCGGGTTCTTGCCACCCATCTCCAGCTGCACCTTCTTCATGCCCTCCGCCGCCAGCCTGGCGATCTGCCGGCCGGTGTTTTCCGAGCCGGTGAAGCTGATGCCATCGACCAGCGGCGAGCGGATGAGGGTATCGCCGACACTGCGCCCCGGCCCGATCAGCAGGTTGAACACGCCCGCAGGCAAACCGGCGCGCGAGATGATCTCGGCCAGCGCCCAGGCCGAGGAGGGCACCAGTTCGGCTGGCTTGAACACCACGCAGTTACCGAAGCACAGCGCCGGAGCGATCTTCCACGCCGGGATCGCGATGGGGAAGTTCCAGGGCGCGATGATGCCGACCACGCCCAGTGGCTGAGTGAACACGTCGATGCCGACGTCCTGGCGCACCGACTGGTATTTCTCGCCCTCGGCGCGCAGGGCTTCCTGGGCATAGAACTTGAACGAGCGACCAGCGCGGTCCACTTCCCCCAAGGCTTCGCGAACGATCTTGCCTTCTTCGCGAGCCAGCAGGGTGGCCAGTTCCTGGCGACGGGCGAGGATTTCGCTACCGATGAAGTCCAGTGCGTCGGCGCGCTGCTGCGGGTTGCTGCGCGCCCACGCCGGCTGTGCCCGGCGAGCGGCGGCGATGGCGTGTTCGGTCAGGGCCTGGTCAGCGCGCTCGAAGCGCTCGATGACCTCTGCCGGGTTTGATGGATTACGGTTTTCCAGTACATCGCTGCCGTTCGTCAGTGCGACGAAGGCACCGTCGACGTAACTGCTCTTGGTCACGTGGGTCATGCGCTACGAATCCTTTGCTGGGCACCCTGGCGGGCGATGAAATCGGTGATGTTGTCCACGGCGCTGTCCATCAGCTGTTGCATGGCGTCCTCGCTGCTCCAGGCGATGTGCGGGTTGAGCAGGAAGTCGTCGCGGTCGATCAGCTGGAACAGTGGGTTGCTCGGGTGCAGTGGCTCCTGCTCGACCACGTCCAGCGCCACACCGCCGAGGCGGCCATTGCCCAGGGCGTCGATCAGCGCTGCTTCGTTGACGATGCCGCCCCGGCCTGTGTTGACCACCAGCGCGTCGGGCTTCATCAGCGCCAGTTGTGCAGCGTCGATCAGGTTGTGGGTGTGCGCCGTCAGCGGGCAGTTGATCGACAGCACATCACAGCTGCGCAGCAACTCGGCCAGCGGCTTGCAATCAGTCCCGCGACGCTTGCCGCCACGATCTTCGAACCACACCTGCATGCCGAACGCACGCGCCAGCTCGGCCAGGCGCAGGGCGATCGGGCCGCTACCAATGATCGCCAGCTGCTTGCCGCGCACGTCGCGGATGCGGTGGTCGAAGTAGATGTTCTTGTACTCGGCCTCACCGGCATGTACCTGGCGCATCAGCCGAGTGAACGCGGCGGGGCGGCGGAACAGTTCGAGGATCATCGCCAGGCTGTGCTCGGCCACGGTGTTGGCGGCATAGCCCGGGACGCTGGCGACTTCGATGCCGTGCGCGTCGCAGTATTCGACGTCGACGATGTCGCGGCCGGTCAAGGCCAGCGAGATCATCTTCAGACGCGGCAACTGGCGCAGGTGTTCTTCGCGCAGCGGCACGCTGCAGGTCAGCGCCACGGTGGCGTCCTTCAGGTGTTCCAGCACTTGGTCGGGGTGGGTATAGGCGAACTGCTGCCAATGGTGCTGGCAATCAGGGCGTTTGAGTCGGGTGGAAGGCGCGAGGCCTTCGTCGTCGAGAAATACGATATGTTCGTTCACGCTGTCGTCCTTATTTTTTCTGCGCCGGGACGTAGCCGGCGGGCGCCATGCCGACCAGCTGGCGGGTGATGAAGCCGGCGTCCTGGTCGTGGTCCTCAAGCGATTCCTTGCGCACCAGGGCATCGCGCACCAGGTGCGCCCCGAAGAAGCGGAACGGCTCAGGGGGCAGCAGTTTCATCTTCTGGTCGACCAGGCCGCAGTTGGCCCACTCGTCATTGGCATGAGTGGCCAACGACTTGATGATGCGGCTGGCGAATACCGTGGTGGCCACGCCATTGCCCGAGAAGCCGATGCCGTAGCTGACCGTCTGATGCTGGTCGAGGTAGCCGAAGTTGGGCAAACCTTTCATGGCCCGGTCGATCGGCCCCGTCCAACTGCTAACCACCGGCACGTCCTGCAACTGCGGGTAAAGGCGACGCAGCTCGGCGGCGACTTTGTCGGCAGCCGGTGAGGGCTTTTCATACAGGTTGCCGATGCGCCCGGCGTAGGCGAACTGGCCCAGCGGCTTGCCGAACACCACCCGGCCATCCGGGGTGTTGCGCCAGTAGTTGAGTACGGTGCGTGAATCGGTCATGCATTCGCCGCCGCTGAAGCCGATGGCGTCGAGCTTGGCTTTGACGGGCGCGGTAGCGACCATGTCGCTGGACATGATCGCGATCATCCGACGCAGCTCAGGAAACTGAGCGCCCCAGGCGTTCAGGGCCAGCACCACATGGTTGGCCTTTACCTGACCTTTGGCAGTGTGGACCACCGGATGCTTGCCGCGCTCCAAGTGGGTGAATGGCGACTTTTCGAAAATCTGCACGCCTAGTTTCAGCGCCACTCGACGAAGGCCACGGGCCAGCATGGCAGGCTGCACAGTGGCGGCGTTAGGGTCGAAAATACCGCCCAACACCAGCGGCGAGCCGACGCGACCGCGGATGGTCTGGCGGTCCAGCTCTTGAAACGGGTTGACGTCGAGCTTCTGCAGGCCGTCGGTGAGCACGCGCCAGGAGTTCATCTGCCGCGGGTTGGTGGCCGTCCACAGCCAGCCATCCTTGCGGTACTGCGCATCGATGCCGTGCTCCTGGCAGAAGCTGCCGATCTCGTCGATGGCCGACTCGGCGGCCTCGCAGATGCGTCGCGCCTCAACGTCACCGCAGATGGTGCGTACCGACAAGTACTTGCCCCACCAGTTGGTAGCCACACCGCCGTTACGGCCGCTGGCCCCGGAGCCGCAGCGGTCACGCTCGACGATGACGATGGTTTTCTCCGGGTGCGCCTGTTTCAGGCGGATGGCCGACCACAGGCCAAGGAAGCCACCGCCGACGATGCACACGTCGGCTTGAATCGAATCCTGCAGGGCAGGGGCAAGGTCGCTGTCCAGGTCCAGCGCCTGGGCATACCAGAATCCACGGTACATGAGGGGTGCCTCTGAGCATGTTGTTTTGTGTCTACATGATGCTCAGCGCTGCCTGGGGGCCGATATTACAGTCATGACAATTGATAGAACGGCCACGCCTTTTGTCATGGATTTACTATTTGTCGTGCCGCATATGATATGCCGGACGCCGGGCACCCCCTACAATGGCGTTATTCAGCAGGTCATGAGGCCGACGTCCATGGTTGCCCAACAACAATTACAACAGCCGCAGGCGCCCCAGTTACCGCCCCAGGTCAAGCCCGAGCTGCGCGTCGGCTTCGTGCTGATGAACCAGTTCACGCTGGTGCCCGTGGCCGGGCTGGTTGACTCGCTGCGGTTTGCCGCCGACAAGTCGTTCCGCAGCCAGCAGGTCTACTGCCAGTGGGACTGGATGACCCTCGACGACCAGCCGATCAGCGCCAGCTGCGGCATGCCGATTTCGCCGACCAAACCGCTCAACCTGTTCGGCCAGTACGACTACATCGTGTTGGCCGGCGGCCTGTTGGGTGAAACCCGCGACCCGCCGGCCTGGCTGCTCGACGCCCTGCGCGATGTGCACGCGGCGAACATCCCGATCATCGCCTTGTGTTCGGGCTCGTTCGTGCTCGGCAAGGCCGGCCTGCTCGACGGCCGGCGCTGTGCGGTGCATTTCACCTTGCGCGACGAGTTTCGCGAGCGCTTCCCGCAGTCGACCATGGTCATCGACAAGAGCTACGTGGATGACCGCGGCATCATCACCTGCCCGGGCGGCACGGCCATCGACCTGGCCGCCAACCTGATCCGCCGTCACTGCGGCGCGGTGCGGGCACAAAAAGGCCTGGAGTACCTGCTTGTGGAAGAACGCGCCGAAGCCGAGAGCCAACAGGCCGCCAGCGACAGTGTGTACCAGAATGACAGGGTGCAGCGGGCGATTGCCTTCATGCGTGCCAACCTCGACGCGTCCATGACCCTCAAGGCGGTGGCCGAAGCGGTGGGCACCCACCCACGGCAGCTGCACCGCGAGTTCGTTGCCAATACCCAGGAGCCGCCTGCCAACTACTGGCGCAAGCTGCGCCTGGACCATGCGCGCAGGCTGCTGGTGAACACCAGCCAGAACATCACCACCATTGCCTTGGCCTGCGGTTTTTCCGATGCGTCGCATTTCATCTTGTGGTTCCGCAAGCAGTATGGCGAGACGCCGTACAGCTTCAGGAAGCGCCGCCATGAGGTGGAGCGCTTTGACTGGCACGGCGACAAGGTGGGCCTGGATCCCGAACTGTAAGCGCTTGGAACAAACTTGTGTGGGAGCGGCCTTGTGTCGCGAAAGGGCCGCAAAGCGGCCCCGGGAATCTCAAAGCTGCCCGAACGCCTGAATTTCGATGCGATAGTCCGGCGCCGCCAATGCAGCCCCCACACACGCCCGCACTGGCGGCTGGTCACCTACCCAGGCGTCATACACAGCATTCATCGCCGCAAACTCGCCCATGTCAGCCAGCCAGATCTGCATCCGTGTGAGATTGCTCTTGCCGGCGCCGACCTGTGCCAGCCATTGCTCCAGCTGAGCCAGCACGCAGCGCGTCTGGGCGGCAATATCACCGGGCTCAAGGGCAACGATCCCAGAGGTCTCGATGCGGCCATCCACCAGCACCATCTGGCTGGCACGCGGGCCGGGGTTGATACGTTCGATCATCAGCGGCCTCTTAGAACAGCACGTAGGTCTTGCGCAGGGTCTCGCGGATTTCCCACACCCCCTCGCAGTTTTCCGGGAACAGCACCGCATCGCCGGCACGCAGTTCCACCGGCTCGCCGCCGTCGGGGGTGAATATGCAGTTGCCGCTGACGATGTGGCTGAACTCGCGGTTCTTCAGGTGGCGGCGGAAAGTGCCAGGGCTGCTTTCCCACACGCCGATGCTGGCGCCCACGGCTTCATCGGTCTGGTCCTGGGCGGTGGCGGCCTGGGCGACCGGTTCACCGATTGGCAGGCGGGCAGGGGCAGGTGCGCCGAGTGGCGAGGCGGCGGCGTTGCGGACAACGGTCAGTAGTTGGCTCATGAATCAGCTCCTTCAGGCTTTACGGGCAACAGGTTTGTAAGCGGTGGACGGTGCAGGATCGGTGCTGCCAAGGGCGGCGGCCTGCTGCAGGTCGAGCTGGCTGGTTTCGGGTGCCAGCCACCAGGAAATCAACGCCCCGAACAACGAGATGATCGCGGCTGCGAACATGGTGTTGGCAACGCCATAGGCGGCCAGCGAGATGGGCACCAGGTAGGTGCCCACCGCAGCGCCGATGCGCGACAACGAGGTGGCCAGGCCCACGGCCGTGGCGCGGATTTCGGTGGGGAACAATTCGTTGGGGTAGACGTATTCGAGCACCTGGGCACCGCCGATCAACACCGCGTAGGCGCCGAACAACACCAGCACGGTGGTGGGCGAGGCGTCCGGGAACACGCCCAGCAGCACCAGCGACAGGCCCGACCAGAGGAAGCTGTGGATCAGCATCTTGCGCCGGCCCAGGCGGTTGATCAGCTTGGTCGCCAGCAGGCAGCCGAGGGTGAACAGGACGGTGATGGCGATCGAGCCGTAAGCCGCCCAGTCGCCGGTCAGCTTCAACGCCTGCAGTACTTTCGGAGCGAATGCATAGATGGCGAACAGCGGCACGATGGCGCAGGTCCAGAACAGCGTGACAAAGGCCATGCGCTTGCCGTAGCCGGAGTGGAACAGCGACCACACCGACACTGGTTGCTGATTGGCAGGCTCGGGCAGGTCGGCGATGGAGTAGTCCGGGCCGTAGACTTTCTTGATCACGGCATCCGCTTCAGCGGTCCGGCCCTTGCTCAGCAGCCAGCGCGGCGATTCCGGTGTGCCGCTGCGGGCAATCAGGAACAACGCACCCGGCACCAATGCACTGGCCAGCACCCAGCGCCAGCCTTCTTCGCCACCCACGCGCAGCAGCAGCTCACCGACCAGGTAGGCCACGGCGGCACCGGCGAACCACATCAGCACCATCGCGGCAAGCAGCGGCCCACGCTGTTTGCGCGGCAGGAACTCGGCCAGTAGCGAGGTGGCGATCGGGTAATCGGCGCCTACGGCGATACCGATCAGCAACCGCCAGGCAAACAGTGCCCAGGCCGATTCGACCCAGAATTGCGCGACCGAGAAGCCGACGATGGCGATCAGGTCAACCAAGTACAGCACCTTGCGCCCGTACTTGTCGGTGAACCAGCCACCCAGAAAACCACCCAGGAAAACGCCGATCAGGGCGGAAGCGGCAATCAGGCCTTCCCAGAAGGCCGACAGTTGCAGGGCGTGGGTGATCTGTAGCATGGCCACGCCGATGATACTCAGCACGTAGCCGTCGAGAAACGGGCCGCCGGCGGAATAAACGGTGAGTTTGCGGTGGAAGGCGTTTAGCGGAGCATCTTCCACAGAGCGTTTTGCAGCGGTCATTCGGTTTACCTCTTGTTGTTATCTGGCGCACGGGCGCTGCGGCACTATTGCACTGCTCTGGAGCGGCTCCCTATAACGGTTGGGACGGGTTATGGGATGCCTTGGCCGGGCGTGCCGAAGGCTTATGCAAGTTGTCATGGGCGTTCTAGAGCGGGGCGGCGAAGCGGCGCGACCATCTGCAGAACAATCACAACAAAGGAACCTTGCGCATGCTCCGCCCCTCCCTGAAAACCCTCGACGGCGATCACTACGACGTCGTGGTCATCGGCGCCGGCGCGGTCGGTTGCGCCGCCGCCCGGCAATTGGCTGCGCGCAACTTTCGAACCCTGCTGGTGGACCGAGGCGACATCGGTGCCGGTACGTCGTCACGCTCCAGCCGCATGCTCTATTCGGGGTTGGGCTACCTGGCGGCGCGCTACCCGCTGTGGCAAATCCCCTTGCGCCCCTTCGACATGTGGCAGCGGCTGCGCTACACCCGCGAGGTGATGCGTTGCCGTGCCGAGCTGGTCCATGACATGCCGGGCCACCTAAGCAAACACCGCTTCCATTACCCGTTCCGCAAGGCTGATCGCTACCCGCCATGGCTGGTGGACATGGGTTTTCGCCTGGTCGAGGCGCTGGGTGGCTGGAAGGTGCCGCTGGCCTACCGGCGCCAGTCGTCGCAGCAGGCTGCAGGCGATAGCGCTCTGGCGGCGGGGCTGGGTGGGCCATTGCGTGGGGTCGGGGTGTTCGAGGAATACATGTATGCCTGGCCGGAGCGCATTTGTGTCGATACGGCGCTGGACGCGCAATGGCGCGGCGCTACGCTGCGTACCTATACCCGGGTCAGCCAGTTGCAGCGCACGCAAGATCAGTGGCAGCTGACACTCGACGAGCAGGCGCCCGAGGCGCAGGGGCAGGCACAGGTCACGGCGAAGGTGGTAATCAATGCGGCCGGGCCTTGGGTCGACCGTATTTCCGGTGCTGCGGACAGCGGGCCGCGGGTGTTGGGCATCAAGGGTGTCAACGTAATGGTGCGCCTGCCCGAAGGATACCGTGGCCAAGGCCTGGAGGCGTTTTCCAGCAAAGGTGAGCCGTACTATGTGTTCCCCTGGCGCGAGTTCCACTTCATAGGCCCAACCGAATCGCACTTCACGGACGATCCGGACACCGTGCGGGTGGAGGACGGTGAGATCGACTACATACTCGCCGAGGCCAACCAGCTGTTCCCCGACCTGCATCTGACCCGTGCCGATGTGCAGCACTGTTGGTGCGGCGTACGTCCGACCTCTACCCTGGACGGGCGCAACAGCCACCTGCCAGTGCGGTTGAGCGAGGCGGCCGGCAAGCCGGGCCTGCTGACCCTGACGGGTTCGACCATCATGCTGCACCGTCACGCAGCGCGGGTGATCGCCCGTGGTGTGGAAGCGCGGCTGGGAAAGCGTGGCCAGGGGCCCAAAGGCATGATCGAGCGGGAGCGTATCGAGGGTGAGGACATTGCCCGGATCATTGCGCGGGAGCATGTGGTGCGGTTGGTGGACCTCGTGCGTCGGCGCTTGCCCTGGGGGCTGGACCCGGATCTGGGGCGGGCGCGGGTGGAGCAATTGTCGCATCGGGTGGCGGCGGTGATGGGGTGGTCGGAGGTGCGGCGGCAGGAGGAATTGAAGCACTTTGAGGACGATACGGCTCGGGTGTATCGGCAGCTCTAGTTTGATGTTGTGACAACCGGCCTCTTCGCGGGCAAGCCCGCTCCCACAGGATATGCGGTGAACCCCATCCTGTGGGAGCGGGCTTGCCCGCGAAAGGGCCGGCTGAGGCGAAAACTATCGGGACCGCGTCAACAAAGCATCCAGCACCACCTCACACGCCGCCCCCCAACTGGCCCCCACCGGCTGATGATTGAGCACCGCCAAACCATCGGCCGTAAACGTCCCCGGCGTGGCAATCTGCTGCCCCAGCGTCTTCAGGCTGGAATCAGGTTGCTGTTGGGCACTGGCGATGCAATCCTGCAGATTCCCCAGCACCAACGCCCGCGCCTCGGCAGCCGGCAGGCCCTTGTCGGTCAGCCATTGCTGCAGGTCGTGCAACAGGAAGTAGAACCAGCCATTCATGCACGCCGCCACCGTGGCCAGCTCGAACGCGGCCTCATCCTCAAGTACCACCAGAGTCCCCAGCGGCCCCAGGCTTTGCTCCGTGAGCGGATCCGGTGGGCACACCACCACGGTGGACTGGTTGTACTGCGCCGCATACGACAGCATCACGCGCACGCACTGGGCGTGAGGAAAGGCCGCGCGCAACTGCTCCAAGCTCACCCCGGCGGCCAGCGAGACCAGGCGCTGGCCAGGCCGCAGCTGTACCTCATCCGCCAGCTGCGCCAGTGATTCCGGCCTCACGCCGACTATCACCAGATCAGCTTGGTCAACGACCGCCTGATTGCTCTCCAGCACCACGCAACGCTGCCCAGCCGCCAGCGCCTCGGCGCGCTCGGCATTGCGTGGCGACAGCACGATCGCGCCGTCAAAACCGCTGCGGCGCAGGCCAATCACCACTTTTTCGGTCAGCTCGCCAACCCCGAGAATTCCCAGGCTTTGCATGATGCCTCCTTGTCAGCTTTCCAGGCCGGCGCGACGCTGGCCCCAGTGCAGGTTGAGGTTGACGCCCACGCTCAGCAGCGGTTCTGGCGGGTTGCGGTTCGGCCCCTCGGAGCCGAGCAGAAAATCGATCAGCTCGTCACGCTCACCACTCAGCCAGTCGGCCAGCAAGGTGCCGGTGGCGGTGCCGCGGGTGATGCCCAGGCCATTGCAGCACAGCGCTGCATGCACATTGGGCGCAAGGGTGCCGAAGTGCGAGAGGTGGTTGCGTGACAGGCACATCGAACCGCCCCAGGTGAATTCGAACGGCAAGCCCGCGAGCATCGGGAAGCGCCGCTCGAACGACGCGCGGTGCTGGCGCCCGGCGCGCTGCAGGTGGCGCGGGTTGGCACGGCCGTCGGCATTGAAGCTGAAACTGTTGCGCACCAACAGGCGCTGGTCCGGGGTGCGGCGCAGGGTGCTGCCGAACGGGTCGGCGGGGATGATGCCCCAGGTTGCCTTGCCACCCAGACGGGCCTGTTCCGCTTCAGTCAGGGGGCGGGTCATGCTGGCATAAGTGAAGATCGGCAGCAGCCGGCCAGGGAGGAAACCGAAGTACGAGGCGAAGGCGTTGTTGGTCAGCAACAGCTGGTCGGCGACGATCTCACCGTTGGCGTGCTTGAGGGTGATGCGCTTGCCCTGTTCGATGCGGGTAATGGTGGTGTGCTCGTACAGCGTGACATTGCCCGGCAGGCTGTCGGCCAGGCCCTTGGCCAGTGCGGCCGGCTGCAGCAACTGGGTGCCCGGGGTGTACAGCGCCTTGCGGTAGAACGAAGTGCCGAAATGCTCGGGCAGGTCGCGGGTGTCGATCATCTGGTAGGGCTGGCCGAGTTTTTCCAGGCCGCTGCGGTAAGCTTCGAGCACCGCCAGGCCCTTGTCTTCGACGGCAGCCTGGTACTTGCCATCGGGGCGGATCTGGCAGTCGATGCCATGTTGGTTGATCAGCCCGCGCAGGATGGATTGTGCGCGCAGGTTCAACTTGAGGTTCATCCGCGCCGTGGCCAAGTCGCCGATGTAGTCGGGGGCGCCGATATCGTGTGGCAGGTCGATGGCAAAACCGGAATTGCGCCCGGAGGCACCAAACCCGACCTCTTGCGCTTCGATCAGGATCACCTCGTCGTCGGGGTGATGAAGCGCCAGTTGCCGTGCGGCGGCAAGGCCGGTGAAGCCCGCGCCGAGCACCGCCCAGCGTGCTTCGCTCCGCCCCCGGTGCGGTGCACGTGGCTGGCGCTTGGGGCTGAGGTGGAACCAGCCGCAACCGTTGTCGTCCGCGGGGGTGGAGGTGTGTCTGTACATGGGCGTTTATCCGTGTTGTTTTCTCCACTGTCGCACGGGTATTTGTTTCGGGCATATAACGGCTGAGACGGGTACTGGAATGTTCTGTCAGTCGGGCGCACGTCGATAGAGGGGGCGTGGCGTGCTGGGGTCCAGTTCCGTGAGCTTGCTGCCGGCCGCCTTGAAACCCGCGCGCTCGGCCAGGCGTTGGCTGGCCTGGTTGTCGATATCGGTGGTCAGCCACACCGGCGTCGCGATGGCATCCAGCAAATGGCTCAGCGCTTCACGCAGCAGGCCCTGGCCGCTGAACGCCTGACTGGCCCAATAGCCCACCTCGTACTCGTCATTTCCTGGGCGCAGGCCAATGCAGCCGATCACGGCACTGCCATCCGGCTGCAGGATGAAAAAGCGCTTTTCGGCTGCAGGGTCGAGAAACTCGCTGGCGCTCAATTGCAGGCTTTCGCATACTTCTTCCAGCGTCCAGTCGGGCTTGGCCCAGGCCAGGAAGGGCTGGTGCAGGGCATAGCTGTCGAGCAGTGCCTGGCGCAGGTGTGCGGCAAGTGCTGGGTCGGGGCGGACCAGCCGGGTGCGAGGCGTGGACAGGGTGCGGGGAAGAGTGGGGTAGGGCATGTGGCCATCCTGGCTGAGTCGTTAGGGCATCTAAGCATACTTTCCCATAAGCAGGTTTGAGTTGACCGTGCGCTGGCGGGCGTGATTTGCTCGGATTCACGGCCAATCAAGGGAAAATGAAGGACCACCATGCCCGATTACAAACTGCATTGCTTCGCTGAATCCGGCAACGCCTACAAAGCTGCGCTGATGCTCGAACTCACCGGCCAGGACTGGCAGCCGGTGTTTGTTGACTTCTTCAATGGCCAGACCCGCGACCCGCATTGGCGCGACGAGGTCAATGAACAGGGAGAGGTGCCGGTATTGGAACACGCCGGCCAGACGCTGACCCAGTCGGCGTTGATCCTCGAATACCTGGCCGAACGCACTGGCCGGTTCGGCCCGCGCGATGAGCAGGAGAAGCGTGAAATCTGGCGCTGGATGCTGTTCGACAATCACAAGTTCACGGCCTACTACGCGGCACTGCGGTTCATCTTCTGCCTGAAAGATTCCGGCGATACGCCCGTCACGCAATTCCTCCGCGAGCGCGCCACGGCGGCCTATCGCATAGTGGATGCGCACCTGGCGAAGACGCCCTACATGGTCGGCGGGCGCCTGACCATCGCCGACCTGTCGTTGGCGGGCTATGTGTTCATGCCGGAGGACACCGGCATCCCGCTGACGGAATTCACCCATATTGAGGCCTGGAAAGCACGCCTTCAGGCGCAACCTGGCTGGAAGCATCCGTACGATCTGATGCCTCGGGCATAATCGAAGCACTAGGCAGGAGAGCCCCATGAACATCATCAACGCACGCCTGCGCGGCAAGGCCGGCCTCTTCCGTATCGAGTTGAGCGGCGACCGCATCGCCGCCATCGCGCCAGAGCAACAGGTTGCGACACTGGCCAGCGCCGATGACCTGGACGCCCAGCAAAACCTGGTGGTGCCACCTTTCGTCGAGCCGCACATCCACCTCGACGCCACCCTGACCGCCGGTGAGCCGAAGTGGAACATGAGCGGCACCCTTTTTGAAGGAATCGAGCGCTGGGCCGAGCGCAAGGCCATCACCACCCACGACGACATCAAGACGCGCGCCAAGAAGACCATCGGTATGCTGGTGGAACATGGCATCCAGCATGTGCGCACCCACGTCGACGTCACCGACCCGACGCTTACCGCGCTCAAGGCGATGGTCGAGGTGCGCGACGAGGTGCGCGAACTGATCGACTTGCAGATCGTTGCCTTCCCCCAGGAGGGCATCGAATCGTACGCCAATGGCCGGGCGCTGATGACCGAGGCGGTGGCCATTGGCGCGGATGTGGTCGGTGGCATTCCGCACTTTGAAAACACCCGTGATCAGGGTGTGTCGTCGGTCAAGTTCCTGATGGAGCTGGCAGAACGCACCGGTTGCCTGGTGGATGTGCATTGCGACGAAACCGACGACCCGCAGTCGCGTTTTCTCGAAGTACTGGCCGAAGAAGCACGCGTGCGTGGCATGGGCGCGCGGGTGACGGCGAGCCACACCACGGCCATGGGTTCGTATGACAATGCGTACTGCTCCAAGCTGTTCCGCTTGCTGAAAATGTCGGGTATCAATTTCGTTTCGTGCCCGACCGAGAGCATTCACCTGCAGGGGCGTTTCGACACCTACCCGAAGCGTCGCGGGCTGACCCGCGTGGCGGAAATCGACCGGGCGGGGATGAACGTGTGCTTCGGCCAGGACTCGATCGTCGACCCCTGGTACCCGCTGGGTAACGGCAATATCCTGCGCATCCTCGAAGCCGGGCTGCACATCTGCCACATGCTGGGGTACGAAGACCTGCAGCGCTGCCTGGACCTGATCACTGACAACAGTGCGCGGACCTTGAACCTTGGCGAGCGATATGGCATCGAGGTGGGACGCCCGGCAAACCTGTTGTTGCTGTCGGCGCCGGATGATTACGAGATGGTCCGCAGTCAGGGGCATGCACTGGTGTCCATCCGAGCGGGTAAAGTATTGATGCGGCGTTCACCGGCGCAGGTCGAGCGGTTTGCCTGATAGGTAGGGCTTTTACGAATGTAAGCCATCACAGGATCTTCAACACTCATCAGAGCACTGATGATCTTGTGGGTTCTCTACCTAGGGTCGTAATATTTGGCGCGTGCTCTTCTGAGATGAGGATAGTGGGAAAACTCTCCAGATGATGTGAGACGATCAAACAGTGATCGCTGCTCCAAGGGCAGGTTGGTATAAACATTATTGGATTGGGCTCTGGTGATGCGTCCAGGGATCGTAAGATCGTCCACAAGTATAGTCTTGGAATAAGCCCAGACCCGCCTCCCTGTTACATTGGCAACTACTTGTGCAGCGCCAGAGCTGCCGCCGTTACAAGCAAGAAGAATAAACTGCTTGCCTGGCGGATGCTGATAGTGCGAAAGCCAGCTCTCTATTTCCAGGGCTACCTCTTTAGCCGGTCGCATCTTGCCTGTCGAGTTCATGAGGCGACTATTCAGGTCCGCAGGAGCGCCATGTGTTTCAAAGGCAGGCATTCCCGATCCAAGGTAGTCAGGATGATAGGCCTCATCGGTAACGCCTTTTTTATTCTTGAAAATGACCTGAGATGGGCCTTGCCTGCTGGGATTAGCGGGCATAGACAGCGTAGATGTGGATGCTGCAGCTTTAGAGGAACCTCCCCCTTTTGCGATTTTGTTCATCCCTCTTCCTGGAGTTCGGATAAGTTTCGATCCCTTTGCCGCAGCCTTGGGCCCAATCTCCAACCCGGCACTGGCTATTCCGGTCCCTAGTGAAATCCACCCCAAAATACCGGCGGTCTTCTCGTCCTTGTCCATCGCAGTGAGCAATTCAGAAGCAACCCCGGTCCCCAAAGAGACAGCGCTTAAAGTTGCGGCCCCCATCGCCATGACGCCGGTAGCGGTGAGTGCGAATGCAGGGGCCAGCGCGCCGAAGGTGGCGACGGTGCCGACCACGGCGAGCGCCGTGGTAATGCCAAAGACCAGCCATTTGACCCAGCTGTGGCCATCCGGGTCGATGCGGTTGACCGGGTCGCCCGCGCAATAGGCATAGGGGTTGATCCCGCCACGGCCGAACGGGCTTTCGCTGTCCGGTGCGAGGAAGATCATCAGCAGCGGGTCGTAAGGCCGGTAGCCGCCGGGGATGTACCAGCCGGTCAGCGGCTCGCGGCGTTCGCCGGCGAAACCGTACGGGTTGGCTGCCTGGTCTGGCGGGTTTTTTTCGGCGCCATGGGCGGTGTAATGGCGGGTGCGCACGGCGTCGTCGGCCTCGATGCGCACGCTGCCCTGGGCATCGCAGCCCAGCAGGGTAGCGTTGCCCTGACGCACACCGAGGGTGAGGCGGTCGAGGGCCAGCAGCTGGCCGGCGTCGCCTATCAGGCGCAGCTCGTTATTGCCGGTCCGTTCATGGGTCAACTGATCGGCGCTGTGGAAGCTGCGGGTGAGTACGTCGTCGACGGTACGGTCACACAGGTTGCCGCTGGGGTCATAGGCATATTTACATACCTGGCCCTTGTATTCGACGCGGGTGACACGGTCCTGGGCGTCCCAGGTCAGGGTACGGCCCAAGGTGTCGGAAGCGAGACGGCCGCGTAGGTCGTAGGTCAGGGTGATCGTGGTCGGCCAGTCTTTATGGGTATGGTCGATGGCGCTGACCTGGCAGGGGTCTTTGGCATTGTCGTAGCGATAGGTGGCTTCATCCACGCTGGCATCGGCGAAGGTACTGATCACCGTGTCGTAGCCATCCAGTGCGTTGAGTGTAAAAACCTGCTTGACCACCCGGTTGCCGAACGGGTCCAGCGGCGCCACCGCAGCGTCGGCGGAATAGGTGTGCAAACGGCCCAACTGGTCGTAGGCGAAGGTCTCGGTGCCCTCGCGGCTGTCGTCTTTCCAGTGACGTGCCTTGACCTGGTCGAGGTCGGTGTAGGTCAGGGTCTGCGCTTCGGTCCGGGTCACACCGGAAACGGTGGCGGCAAGGGTTCGGGTATGCTCACGGCCCATGCTGTCGTAGGTGAGGGTTTGCACCAGTTGGTTGCCACTGGCGCTGTCGTGGGTGGTATAGCTGCTGAGCCGGGACAGCGCGTCGTAGGTGATGTCGCAGGTGACGGTGCCAACCACCAGTTGACGCACGCGGCCGAAGGCATCGTGCTGGCGCTGGTGGTCGACCTGGCTGGCGTCCTCGAAGCCCAGCAGCAGCCCGGACAGGCTGTGGCGCCAAGTGGTGGTGTGGTCTTTGCCGTCGACGGTCCAGGTATCGGTCTTGGGTTTGCCGCCAGCGGTGTAGGCCATCGTCTGCCGGCCAAGCGGACCGGTCGAGGTGCTTATCAGGGCGAGCTTGGGGTCGTAGGTGAAGTCGTTGGCAGGTTCGTTGTCTGGCTTGATCTGCCTGACCAGGTTGTCCAGTTCGGCCACGTAAGCGAAGTCGACGCGTTGGCCATCGGCCAGTGTGTTGGCGCTGGGGGGCATTTGCCCGATGGCGTAATGGTAGGCGGTGGTACGGCCGCCAACTTCTACGCTGAGTTGGCGGCCGAGACCGTCGAAGGTCTGGGTCGCCAGATTGAATGAAGATTGCATAGGCTTAATCTCCAGCTGAGCGGACCTTTGGGTTAGCTTGCGCGTCTGTGGTGAGAGGATAATGTGCCGCCCACGGGCACACACCTGGCAAAAATGTCAGGTCCATCTGCAGCTCTCCGAATGCCGGGCGAAAACCAAAAGGGAAAATCAGGCGCGCGTTGCAGACATTTGTTTCACCCTTTGACATGGTATGGCACTGAGTCACACAGCAAATGAGATCATCATGGATCCGCTCTATCTCATCGCCCTCGGCGCCGTCGTCGCCGGTTTCGTCCAGGGCCTTTCAGGTTTCGCCTTCGGCATGGTCGCCATGTCGTTCTGGGCCTGGGGCCTGGAACCGCGCTTGGCCGCGTCGCTGACTGTGTTTGGCAGCCTTGCCGGGCAGTTGATCGCGGTGTTCAGCGTACGCCGGGGCTTCAGCTGGCCATTGCTGTGGCCGTTCGTGCTCGGTGGCCTGGCCGGCATTCCGCTGGGGGTGTGGGTACTGCCGTATTTGAATATGCTCTGGTTCAAGGCCGTATTCGGCACACTGCTGGTGGTGTGGTGCCCGCTGATGCTGTTGGCACCGCGCATGCCGCGCCTGCCTGGCAACCGCCTCGCCGATGGCGCGGTGGGCATGCTCGGCGGGGCGCTGGGCGGCATCGGCGGTTTTACTGGCACGGTGCCTACCTTGTGGTGCACCTTGCGCGGTTTCGAGCGTGACACCCAGCGCGCGGTGATCCAGAACTTCAACCTGTCGATGTTGCTGGTAACCATGCTCACCTACCTTGGCACCGGGGTTGTCACCCGCGACATGTTGCCGTCGTTCGGCGTGGTGCTGCTGGCCATGACGCTGCCGGCCTTGCTCGGTACGCGGGTGTACCTGGGTATCAGCGAAATGACATTCCGTCGGGTGGTGCTGGGTTTGCTGACGTTATCCGGCATCGCCATGCTGATGGCATCGCTACCGCAATTGCTGAGCCGCTGAGCGCTTGCCTGGCGGCGTTGAACTTGGCACCCTTTGGGGCCCTTGAACCGCCCGTGCCGTGACAGAAGGAAACACACCGTTGAGTTGGGATAAAGTCGGGAAACTCCTCGTAGCCCTGTTGCTTGGCCTGATGCTCGCGTTGGTGGCCTATGTGGCGCTCAAGGACAACGCGCGCCTTGAAGCGTCCCTGACCTATGCCTATCTGACCTACCCGAGCCAGTTCAGCGAGCGCATCAGCAAGGCCAGCGAACAGCTCAAGTACGAGCGCTTGCAGCCGCGTATCAGCAGCATTGGCCAAGGGGCATTGAATCAAGACCAGGTCGACAGGCTAATCGACCTGGCGCAGGCACCCTATGCCCAACTGTTCGCCAAGCCGTTCGAGGCCGGGTTGGTGGACCACCGCACTGGCCTGCTGATCGACCTGCGCAACAGCGGCGACGCCGAGGTGCGTGAGGTCAAGATCCGCCTGCCGGCCAAAGGCCTGGTGCAGGTGCGCGATGCCGCTGGTAATGACACGATCATCGAGACCGCCACGGCCATGGTCGAGATCCCCGCCATCGAGCCGGGCGGGGAGTGCAAGGTCTGGGTTTATTTCGACGCCGACTACTCACAGATCCGCCAAGGGGGTACTAGCATCAGCCATGCCGATGGCGCGGCGGATGTACGAATTTATCGCGAATTCGTCGGCTTCCCGGCGTGGGTAGCGCGGTACAGCCGTGAGCTGACGGTACTGATGGGTATGCTGGTGCTCAGCTTGGTAGGCCTGGGCTACGCCTGCCTCACGAGGCGCCGTGCTTAGCCGACGCAGTCATGCAAGGCCAGGCTCTGGCGCAATTGCTCGACCATGGCCATGCGCAAGTCTTCAGGCGCCTGCACACGAATGGATCCCGCCTGTGACAGCAGCCAGCCCATTAGTGCGCGGCTGTCGTTGACCGTGGCATCCAGCGTCGCACCCCCCGCGCCATGAGGGGCGAGGCGCATGTCATCGGACAGCGGCTGCTGCTCCAACCGCCGAGCGAGGGCGTCATCCACCCAGGCGTTCAGTTCGATCTGCTGCGCGGGGGACAGCACATCCGGCTGCAACTGCCGGGCTTCCCCCAGACTCAGGCCCGGTTGCCAGTACCAGCCGTAGGGCATGCCCTTGTTATTGCAGCGCAGCGCAAACAACGCCGCCAGCTCATTGAGGTCGCGCTCTACCGTGCGCTTGCTGGTCTCGTGGCCTGCCTTGGCCAATGCCGCTTGCAGCTGTGTCGAACTCGATCCGGGGTGGCGGTCGGGCAGCAGTTTGAGCAGTTGCCACTGGCGGGCGATGGTGTGGCGGGTGGGGTGGCTGGGCAAAGGGCTCGTCCTTGAAAGCTAGTTGCGGTGCGTGATGGCATATGGCTACTGTCGTGAGCATACTCTTTCAGCAGATCGGATCCAAGTTCCAGCCGTCTGATAGTGCAAAGCATCCCTGCTCTGTGCTTTTCTTGCTTACGAGCTTGATGAATTCAGATAGCCAAGCTGTCCACCACTCCGCCGTCCACTCGCAGGGCAGCGCCGGTGGTGGCGGAGGCGAAAGTAGAGGCGAGGTACACCACCAGGTGGGCCACTTCATCGACGTCGGCGACGCGCTGGATGATCGAACTGGGCCGTGCGGTACGCACGAAGTGGTCGGCTTCATCCCGGATGCTGCGGCCCGAGGCTTTGGCGGCATCGGCCACCATGGCGCTCACGCCGTCGGTAAGCGTCGGGCCCGGCAGCACGGCGTTAACCGTCACACCAGTACCCGCCAGGCGCTTGGCCAGGCCATGGGACACTGCCAGGTTGGCAGCCTTGGTCACACCGTAATTGATCATGTCGGCCGGAATGGCGATGCCGGATTCGGAGGAAATGAACAGGATGCGGCCCCAACCGTTGTCGACCATGCCGGGGGCATAGTGACGGGCCAGGCGCACGCCGGACAGCACGTTGGTTTCATAGAACCGAGCCCACTCGCTGTCGGGCACTTCAAAGAAATCGACGCCGTCATAGATGCCCAGGTTGTTGACCAGGATGTCGGCCGTCGGCTGGGCGGCGCACAGAATCTGGGCGCCTGCAGCAGTGCCCAGGTCGGCAACCACGCCATGGACTTGGCCCCGTCCAGCCCGGGCGCGCACGTCGGCCAGTGCCGCGTCGAGCGAGGCCTGGTTGCGGCCGGCGATGACCACGTCGGCATGCGCACGGGCAAGGCCTCGCGCGATGGCCAGGCCGATACCGCCGGTCGAGCCGGTGATGATGGCGGTGCGTCCGCCGAGGTCGATGTTCATGGGCGCGTCCTCTGAATGGATCTCTCAGTCTAGACTGGCCTGCAGCGCCTCGATAAATACCTCTTCAGCCCGGCTCAACCGCTGTTCTCTGTTCCACAGCAGGTGGATATCAACGTCCGCAATCCCTTCCTGCGGCGGCAGCTTCCATAGCAGCCCATTTGCCACATCTTCCGCCACCACATGTTCGGGCAGGCAGCCGATGCCGAAGCCGGCAATTACCAGCCGGCGTACTTCTTCAAGGCTCGGCGATGATGCCACGATCCTGCCGGAAAACCCCTGCTGGTCGCGGAAGATGGTCAGCGGCGAGAGCATCCCGCCAATCTGGTCGCTGGTGAAACTGACGAAATTCTCCCGCTGCAGATCGCTCTGCGCCTGGCCGAACAAGGCATGGTGCTTGCCACAGAAAAACGCATAGCGCTGGCGCAGAAACAGGCGTTGCTCCAGTCGTGGTTGTGCCCGGCGGTTCAGACTCAGGCCTGCGGTGGCAGTCTTCTCCTGCAACGCGGCGACGATGTCAGAGCTGCGCATCACGTCGATCTCCACATCCACCCGCGGGTGCTGGCGGTGGAAGTCGGCGAGAAAGTCGTCGAAGCGCTCGCTGACGATACGGCTGATCATCAGCAAGCGCACTTTGCCCACCAGTTCGTCCGCCGGCTGCTCCAGCAGGCCGCCGATCTGCGACATCTGCCCATACACCTCGCCGGCCAGCAGGAACAGCTGCTCGCCCATGTCGGTCAGCACGAAACGCGGCCCGCGACGGGCGATCAACTGGCGCCCAAGCTGCTCCTCCAAACGCTTGAGCGCCTGGCTAACGGCTGGCTGAGTCAGGTGCAGCCGCGCCGCGGCGCGGCTGATGGACAGCTCCTGGCCGATCACTCGGAAGGTGCGCAGCAGGTTCCAGTCGAGGCGGTCGTTGAGCAGGCGGTCGGACATGGGGAGGCTCGATGATAAGCGTGGCTAATAGTGCGAATAATAAATAGAAAATTGACTAATCATAGCCCCGAGACGATAAATCTCAGCCAGGCGCCCTCAGAGCGCCACCGTGTCCCGATCAACTCCTGCCAAAAAAACAAGCAAAGGAGCCCCCCATGAAGCCCACCGCTTCGCCCCAGCCGCGCCGTGCCGCCGCCGCCGCGTTCATCGGCACCATGATCGAATGGTACGATTTCTACATCTACGCCACCGCCGCCGCGCTGGTGTTCGGTGCGTTGTTCTTCCCCTCCGACAACAGCCTGTTCAGCACCATGGCCGCGTTCGGTACCTTCGCCGTGGGCTTCTTCGCCCGGCCGTTGGGTGGCATCGTCTTTGGTCATGTAGGCGACCGCATCGGGCGCAAGAAGTCGCTGGTCATCACCTTGCTGATGATGGGCATCGTCACCGTTTGCATCGGCCTGTTGCCGACCCATGCGCAGATTGGCGCTGCTGCGCCGGTGCTGCTGATCATCCTGCGCGTCGTGCAGGGCATTGCCGTGGGTGGCGAATGGGGTGGGGCGGTATTGATGGCCGGCGAGCATGCGCCCAAGGGCCGGCGCAACTTCTTTGCCTCGTTCGCCCAGCTGGGCAGCCCGGCGGGGTTGATCCTTTCCCTGCTGGCGTTCGGTGCAGTCACTCGGCTGCCCGAAGAAGACCTGATGAGCTGGGGTTGGCGCGTGCCGTTCCTGGCCAGCGCACTGTTGCTGCTGGTGGGCCTGGCGATCCGCCTCGGGGTCAACGAGTCGCCCGAGTTCATCGCCAGCCGCGAGCAGGCGGCCAAGGCCCAGCGCAAAGAGCAGGCGCCCGTGCTGGAGGTGCTGCGCACTGCCTGGCGCCCGCTGCTGCTGTGCATCGGCGCCAATACCCTGGGCATTGCCGGGGTCTATTTCACTAACACCTTCATGATCAGCTACACCACCCAGCAACTGCACCTGGAACGCTCGCTGATCCTTGAATGTCTGTTCTTCGTGGCAGTCATCCAGTTCTGCGTGCAGCCGCTGGCCGCATGGCTGTCGGAAAAAATCGGTGCCACGCGCTTCCTGGCCCTGGTCGCCTTGCTCGCGATGGCCTCGCCGTACCCGATGTTCGTGCTGGTCAGCTCTGGCCAAGGTCCGCTGATCGTGCTCGGCATCGCCTTGGCGGCGGCGTGCATGGCTTCGTTTTACGCGGTGATCGCCGGTTACGTCAGCGGCATGTTCGAAACCCGCGTGCGCTACACCGCGATCTCCATGGCCTACCAGGTATGCGGCGCCATTGCCGGCGGCCTTACGCCACTGATCGGCACCTGGCTGGCCCACACCTTCACCGGCCAGTGGTGGCCGATGGCGGTGTTCTACAGCTTGATCGCGGCCATTTCGCTGGTCTGCGTGCTCGCCCTGGCGCGCCAGTACGCCCACAGCCAGCGCCTGGAACTGGCCTGAATTTTCTGGAGTAATCACACATGTTGAAAAGCAACGGCGAACGCCTGTGGGCGAGCCTGATGGCCATGGCCGAAATCGGCGCCACCGCCCGCGGCGGCAACTGCCGCCTGGCCCTGAGTGACGAGGACAAAGCCGGCCGTGAACTGTTCAGCCACTGGTGCCGCGAGGCTGGCCTGATCTTGAATGTGGATGCCATCGGCAACCTGTTCGCCCGCCGCCCCGGCAGCGACCCGGACGCTGCACCGGTGATGATGGGCAGCCACCTCGACACTCAACCTGAAGGCGGCCGTTTCGATGGCGTCTACGGAGTACTGGCGGGCCTTGAAGTGGTGCGCTGCCTCAACGACCTTGGTATCCAGACCCGCAAGCCATTGGAAATCGCGGTGTGGACCAACGAGGAAGGCGCGCGCTTCACCCCAGCCATGTTCGGCTCGGCGGTGTTCACCGGTTCTCTGGAGCTGGACCAGGCCCTGGCCATTCGCGATGCCGACGGCATCAGTGTGGCCGATGAACTGCAGCGCACGGGTTACGCCGGCCAGCGCCCATTGGGCGGCAAGGTGGATGCCTATTTCGAAGCGCACATTGAGCAAGGTCCGATCCTCGAAGACAACGCCAAGGCCATCGGCGTGGTCAGCGGCGGCCAAGCGATTCGCTGGCTGGACGTGACCGTCGAAGGCATGGCGGCCCACGCCGGCACCACGCCGATGCCGCTGCGCAAGGACGCCCTGTATGGCGCCGCGCAGATGATTCAGGCTGTCGAGCAGCTGGCCGCCGACTTCGCCCCCGAAGGCCTGACGACCGTGGGCGAGCTGTCGATCGCCAAGTCGTCGCGCAATACTATCCCTGGTGTGCTGCGCTTTACTGTCGACCTGCGTCACCACCGTGACGAGGCCATCGAAGCCATGGAGCGCGAACTCGGTCAAAAACTGCAAGCGATCGCCACCCAGCGCGGCCTGCAGGTGCGTATCAAGCGCCACTGGGTCAGTCCGGCGACCCCATTCGACGCTGATTGCGTGGCAGCCGTGCAACAGGCGGTGGACGGCCTTGGCTATACCCAGCAATCCATCGTCAGCGGCGCTGGCCACGACGCCATCTTGCTGGCCCGCTACTGCCCGACGGCGATGGTGTTCATCCCCTGCGTCGGCGGCCTGAGCCACAACGAAGCCGAAGATGTGCTGCCCGAGGATGCCCGCCAGGGTGCCGATGTACTGCTCAACGCCGTGCTGACCCGCGCCGGCCGAGTAGAAGGAGAAGCCTGATGCGTTGCTATTTCCACCCCGAACAGCTTTTGCACCACCCGCGCAGTTACTACTCACGCGGTGCCATGCGCACCCCGCAGGAAGTCCCCGAGCGCGCCCAGCGCCTGCTGCAGGCGGCCAAGGACCTCGGCTTCGATATCCGTCAGCCTGTCGACGCCGGCCTCGAGCCGCTCAAGGCGGTGCATGGGGAAGCCTACCTGGCCTTCCTCGAAGAAGCCCACGCGCGTTGGAAAGAAGTCCCCGAAGATTGGGGTGATGAAGTCATGTCGAACATCTTCGTGCGTGAACCTAATGCCCTGCGCGGCATCCTCGCCCAGGCCGGACGTTACCTGGCCGACGGCAGTTGCCCGGTGGGTGAGCACACCTGGCATTCAGCGTACTGGTCGGCGCAGAGCGCGGTAGCCGCTGCTCAGGCCATTCTCGATGGCGAGCCTGCTGCCTATGCCCTGTGCCGTCCGCCGGGGCACCATGCGCGCTTTGATGCTGCAGGCGGTTTCTGCTATATCAACAACGCCGCAGTCGCCGCCCAGGCCCTACGCAGCCGCTACCGCCGTGTGGCGATCCTAGATACCGACATGCATCACGGGCAGGGCATTCAGGAGATTTTCTACGAGCGCAACGATGTGCTGTATGTGTCGACCCATGGTGATCCGACGAACTTCTACCCGGGTGTTGCTGGGTTCGAGGATGAACATGGGAGCGGCGTGGGGGAGGGGTACAACCTCAACTTGCCGATGGCGCATGGGGCCAGCGAGGCGGATTTCATGGCGCAGCTGGATATTGCCCTGGATGCGGTGAGGGATTTTGGCGCCGAGGTGCTGGTGTTGTCGCTTGGGTTCGATATCTACGAGCTGGATCCGCAGAGCAAGGTAGCGGTGACGACGGCGGGGTTTGCCGAGTTGGGCGAGCGGATTCGGGCGTTGCGGTTGCCGTGTGTGATCGTGCAGGAGGGGGGGTATCACCTGGAGAGTCTGGAGGCGAATGCGCAGGCGTTCTTTGCAGATAAGGCGGCTTGGCGTTAAACGGAAGTTGGGCCGAGACCAGCCTGTCTAAAAATCTTCAGCGATGATGAAATCGAGCGCCGCCCGCGCGGCGCATCGCGGATAAATCCGCTCCCACATTTGTTGCAACGTGCCATTGCCTGATAAGCCACAGTTGCCAGCCTTGTTGGTACGTCTCGAAATGTCGGTTGGTGCTGGCGCCCCATAAGCTTCAACCCCTTACTACAGCCCCGCACGCCGTACGTGTTTCACAAGCACCTTCTCCAGCAGCTCCCACATCGCCGGATCGGTGCTGAACGCCACATTGAAGCGCATCCACCCGGTCGGTTTGGCATCGACCATGAACAACTGGCCAGGCCCGAGCATGATGCCTTTCTCCAGCGCATCGTCGAGCAACGCCGCGCTGTCCGGAATCGCCGGGTGGCGGGTCCAGATGTACATTCCTTCGTCGGACTCGATGAACAATTCAAAGCCCAAACGATGCAGGTGCCGACCCACTTCCTGATGCGCTTCGGCCAACCGCTGGCGCAAACGCTTGAGGTGTTTGCGCCAGCGCCCGTCGATGATCGCGGCATACACCACGCGCTCCATCACCTGCGAGGTGGTCAGGCCCGAGCGCATCTTCAAATGCAACAGTTTCTGCATCAGTTCGGGGTTGCCCAGCAGATAACCGACCCGCACGTTGGGCGAGATGCTTTTGGAGTAGCTGCCCACGTAAACCACCTGCTGCAGATGGTCGAGGCTGGCCAGGCACGGCTGCGGTTCGGCGACCATGTCGGCGTACAGATTGTTTTCCACCAGCCGAAAACCGTGCTGGCTGGCCAATTGCAGCAGTCGGTGCAGCTGCGGCAGCGGGGTGCGCGAGCAGGTTGGGCTGTGCAGGTGTGGTTGGGTGAAGAAAGCCGTCGGGCGGTGGTGCGCCAGCAGGTGTTCCAGGTGGTTGAGGTCGTAGCCGTTGGGGGTGCGCGGCACGCCAATCAGGGTGGCGCCCTGGGTGCGCAGGATGCTCATCAGGTTGGGATAGCCGGGGTCGTCCACCAGCACCACGTCACCGGGGCGCACCAGGGTGCGTACGGCCAGGTCCAAGGCCTGGCTGGCGCCGTGGGTAAGCATCAATTGCGCCGTATTGGCGACGATCGACAACTCTTGCTGCAGGTTCTGCGCAGTCAGTGCGCGCAATTCCGGTAGCCCCATCGGGTCGCCATAGCCTGAAAGCTCCAGCGGGCTGCCCGCCACCTGGCGCAAGCCCCGGCGCAGGCCGTCTTCGTACATCCAGTCGTTGGGCAGCCAGCCGCAACCTGGCTTGAACGGCAGCTGGCGGGTTTCGAAAATCTGCTGCAGGTACCACTCGGAGTTGAACGATGGTCGACTGGCGTCGGCATCGGCGGTGTGGGTGTCCAGCAATTCGGCCGCCGCGCGGTTGACGAAGAACCCGGCGTTGCCCTTGCTCACCAGCAGCCCCTGGGCGACCAGGCGGTCGTAGGCCTCGACCACGGTGAAGGTGCTCACCGAGTACGTCGAGGCGAACGCGCGGATCGACGGCACTTTAGCGCCAGGCTTGAGCGTCTGGTTGTCGATCAGCTCGCGCAGCCCGTCGATGATCTGGTTGACCAGCGGCGTCGAGGAGTCTGGATGTAATTCAAGCATTCGGGGGCCTTGAGGGGTGCGTAACGTCAAGCGCCTGCAGGGTGTATTGCATCGCCGACCTGTACAGTGCAGTGCGAGATTCATGCCACTGTGCATGGCTCTATCTGTCGGACATTTTTACATTAGGTGTCAGATATCGCCACATAAAGCATGTTCAGTTCGCCCGAGGGGCAAACCCTAGGGTTTGCACTAAAAGTCGCCGAGCGGCGATCAGGCAAGGCGAAAACAGGCGAGGAAGCGGAGTTGACTGGTTGTCAGTGAGCATCCCGAGCCTGTTTTCAACGCAGCATGATCGTCGCGCAGGCACTTTTCGTACAAACCCTGGGGCGCGTCAGCAGGCCGCCACGGAAGGCCTGCGTGTGTAACCGCACACCTCCTGCCCGCATTAGCACTGATGTACAGGCGAAGCCGATGACCATCGCGGCCTCGCAGATTTCCTTGGATAAAAAGAAGCACGGGGTACACAACTGATGGACGCAACATCCACAACCACCTCCGCGAAAAGCGGGCACGAGAGCAAACTCAGTGCCTCGCTCAAGTCGCGCCACCTGACGATGATGTCGATCGCCGGGGTTATCGGCGGCGCCTTGTTCGTCGGCTCCGGCAGCGTGATCCACAGCGCCGGCCCAGCTGCGGTCCTAGCCTACCTGGCCGGCGGCATCCTGGTGGTACTGATCATGCGCATGCTGGGTGAAATGGCGACCTCCTCGCCTGACACCGGCTCGTTCTCCACCTACGCCGACCGCGCCATTGGCCGTTGGGCCGGATTCACCATCGGCTGGCTGTACTGGTGGTACTGGGTCATCCTCATGGCCTGGGAAGCCTATGTGGCGGGCAAGATCCTGCATGGCTTCTTCCCGGATGTGAGCGTCAACGTGTTTGTGCTGGCCACGACCCTGTTGTTGATCACCGTGAACTTCTTCAACGTCAAGCACTACGGTGAATTCGAGTTCTGGTTCGCGCTGATCAAGGTGATCGCGATCGTCTGTTTCCTGATCGTGTGTACCGCTGCGGTAATGAACGTCTGGCAGTTCGGTGAAGTGCGCGGCATCACCCACCTGACCGCCGAAGGCTTCATGCCCAATGGCATTACCACCGTTATCGGTGCGTTGCTCGGGGTGATGTTCGCCTTCCTCGGTGCCGAAATCGTCACCATCGCAGCGTCCGAAGCCAAGGACCCGGCCACCCAGATCGTCAAGGCCACCAACTCGGTGGTATGGCGTGTGTGCCTGTTCTATGTCGGCTCGATCTTCCTGATCGTCTGCCTGGTACCGTGGAATGACCCGCACCTGGGCGTTTCCGGCTATGGTGCCTACCGCCGTACCCTGGAACTGCTGGGCGTGCCGTACGCCGAGCTGCTGATGAACTTCGTGGTGCTGACCTCGGTGAGCAGCTGCCTGATCTCGGGCCACTACACCGCTTCGCGCATGCTGTTCTCCCTGGCCCAGCGTGGCGACGCGCCGTCGTTCTTCAAGATCACCCGCGCCGGTACCGGCGTACCGGTGTACGCGATCATCGGTTCGTGCGCCGTGGCCGTGGTCTGCGCGCTGATCAACTTCAGCGAGACCCTGCGCCCGAAAGACGTGCTGGACACCTTGATGAACACCACCGGAATGATCGCCCTGCTGGTGTACCTGGTGATCGCCTTCTCGCAGCTGCGCATGCGCCGCAAGCTGATCGCCGAAGGCAAGGAAGTTCGCCTGAAAATGTGGCTGTTCCCGTGGCTGACCTACCTGGTGATCGCGTTCATCGTCGCCGCGCTGGTGACCATGGCCTTCATGCCTGACTACCAGATCCTGGTGATCTCCACCGGTATCGCCGCAGCCGTCGTGGTGGCCATGGGTGTGGTGCATCAGATTCGCAGCGCCAAGACACACTAAGCGCTAGTGGTTGTTGGAAACGGCCGGCTCCCGCGTGGACCCGGCCGTTTCGCGTTGTTGAGCCGGGTTTTTTTCTGCCGGCATGTGAAAACGCCCGTTCATCCACGGTGAGCCGAGAAGGGCGGCGGCGGCGATCAGGGCGAGCAGGGCGAGGGTCAGAAATTTTTTCATGGGCATACGCAGGGTGAGGCTGACCCAAAGCATAGACTGGAACTTACAGCTTCTTCGCGGGCACATGGCTTATGCTGAGCACATTGCCCGCCCAAAGGAGCCCCCCATGGCCTGGTCCGCCACCCAGTATTCCCTCTTTGAAGACGAGCGCACCCGCGCCGTACGCGACCTGCTCGCCGCCGTGCCGCCGCGCCCGGTGCGTCACGCCACCGACCTGGGCTGTGGCCCGGGCAATTCCACCGAAGTGCTGCTGCAGCGCTGCCCGGATGCCCAGGTGACGGCACTGGACAGCGACAAGGACATGATCGACAAGGCTCGCGAACGCAAACGCCTGAAAATCCCGAGGGTCAGTTGCAAGATCGCCAACATCAGCGACTGGACCGCCCCCGAACCGCAGGACCTGATCCTGGCCAATGCCTCGCTGCAGTGGGTGCCCGACCACGGCTCACTGTACCCGCACTTGGTTCGCCAGTTGAGTGAAGGGGGAAGCCTGGCCGTGCAAACCCCGGACAACCTCGACGAGCCGGCCCACCGCCAGTTGCGCGAGATCGCCGGTCGCGGCCCGTGGGCCGAGAAGTTCGCCGACTTCAGCCTCCCGCCGCGGCACAACGCGGCGTTCTACTACGACCTGTTGAGTCCGCTGTGCACGCGGGTGGATGTTTGGCGCACCACCTATCACCACCCGCTGCCCGGCGGCGCCGAGGCGGTGGTGGAATGGTTCAAAGGCTCGGCCTTGAGGCCTTACCTGGCGAAACTGGATGAGCAGGAGCAAACGGACTTCCTGCAGATGTACCTGCAGGCCATGCAGCGCGACTACCCACCGGCCACAGACGGAAACGTGCTGCTGCCGTTCCCTCGGTTGTTTGTGATCGCAACCCGCTAGGTTCGGCGCCAACGCCAGATCACATACCCGTAGATGCCGAGGTTGAGCAGCAGCACGATGGCCCCGAGCAGCCATTGCACCTGCGGCGTCAGCCCTGCCGGGTAAATCAGCGGCCAGATGTAATGTTCGACGAAGCCGCCAGGGTAGCCGGCATCGCCCGCAGCAAAGCGCATGCGGTTTTCCCAGTCGGTCAGCGGGCACTCCAGGTGCAGGCCCTCCACCGCCAGGCCCCAGGCCAGCGCGGGCAGGTGAATGGGCAGCGCTGGGCGCCATTTGAGCACCAGCAGGCCACCGAACAGCACCAGCAGGATGAAGGCCAGGTGCAGCAGCACCAGGGCGTCAGCGGCTAGACGGAAGAACATGGCAACGCTTCCTGAACCATCTGCAGAAAGGTCGCCACCACCCGCCGCGTACGCTGCTCGCTCAAGCACACCAGCGTCTCGGTCAGGTGCCGCTGGCAATCGGTGATCGGCAGCGCACACACCCGGGCATCCGCGCCAAACTCGGCAGCCGACACCACGCCCACACCAATCCCCACCACCACCGCTTCGCGCGCCGCTTCCCGACCTTCGACCTGGATGGCCGGGCGAATCCGCAGCCCGGCGCGCTGCATTTCTTCCTCCAACGTCTGTCGGGTGACCGAGCCCGGTTCGCGCAGCACCAGCGGTGTGTCGTCGAGGTCGGCCAGGCTGATCGAGCCACGGCTGGCCCATGGGTGGTTGTGTGACACGAAGGCCACCATCGGGTCGCGGCGTAGCGGCACGCAGTGCAACCGCTCATCGTCGACATCGCGCCCCAGCAGCGCGAGGTCTGCCTGATAGCTGAACAGTCGGGCGAGGGATTCGTCGGTATTGCCGGTCTCCACCTTGACCTGAATGCCCGGGTAGCGCTGGCAGAACCGGGCAATTTGCGGCAGCACGTGCACTGGGGCATCTACCGCCAGCACCAGGCTGCCGGTGTGCAGGGCGCGGGAGTCATGCAGCAGTTCATGGGCTTCGGCCTCGCAGGCGAACAGGCGCTGGCTGATGCCCAGCAGGCGTTCGCCCAGGTCGGTCAAGTGCACCGAGCGCTTGTTGCGGTGGAACAGCAACACGCTAAAGCGCTCCTCCAGTTTGCGCACCTGGTCGGATATCGCCGGCTGGGTGAGAAACAGCTTTTCCGCCGCGCGGGTGAAGCTGCCATGCACGGCCACCGCGTGGAAGGCCTTGAGTTGAGCGTGGGACACCGACATGAACACTCCAGTAACAAGCTGGGCTTATGTGTGAAATACGATAAATCGATTTTATTTATCAGTCAGCAACTGTTTCCATGGATTTCAACCCAGGGTCGCCGCCACACGCGACCGCTGGGCCATGGCGCGCAAACCTGCGCCATCTGACCAATGACGAGCCCACGTCATGCAGTGCGCAACACAACAACAAGACAGGCGTTTTTTAACAATCTGCCGGCACACTTGAGCAAGAGGTCAGAGTCGACATGAACCAATCCCTAGCCGCGCTGAAGCGCTGGCGTATCCAGATTTTCGCCATTACCTGGCTGGCTTATGCCGCCTTCTACTTCACCCGCAAGGCCTTCTCGGTGGCTAAGCTCGGCATCGGTGAAGACCCGACATTCATGCTCGACAAGGCCGCCATGGCCAACCTCGACGCCATCTATCTGGCGGCTTATGCCGTGGGCCAGTTCACCTGGGGCATGCTTGCCGACCGTTTCGGCCCGCGCGTTGTGGTGCTCGGGGGGCTGCTGATTTCAGCCGTCGCGGCGGTGGTGATGGGCAGCTACGCGACCTTCCCGATCTTCGCCACCTGCATGCTGATCCAGGGGCTGGCTCAGTCGACCGGCTGGGCCGGGCTGTGCAAGAACATCGGCAGCTTCTTCCCGGCTTCACAGCGCGGTCGAGTGCTGGGGTTGTGGAGTTCGTGCTATGCCTTCGGCGGCCTGGTCGCTTCGCCGTTCGCCGGCTGGTGGGCCTATACCCTGGTGGGTACCTGGCACGCGGCGTTCTTCTCCAGCGCCGCAGTGGTAGCCGCAGTGGCGGTGTTGTTCTTCTTCCTGCAGCGCAACAAGCCTGAGGATGTTGGGCTGCCAGCGGTCGAACCCGAGCCGCAGAGCATGGCGCCCGCCGGCAACCTGTGCAGCATCTGGGCGCCGCTACGGGAGATCCTGCGCAATCGCACAGTGCTGACCTTGGGCCTGGCGTACTTCCTGCTCAAGCCGGCACGCTACGCCATTCTGCTGTGGGGCCCGGTCATCGTCTTCGAGCAGATGCCCTCAGTGGGCAAGGTCGGCGCGGCGATCATCCCCACCGCGTTCGAGCTGGCCGGCCTGCTCGGACCGATCATCATCGGCCTGGCTTCGGACAAGTTGTTCGGAGCTCGGCGCATGCCCGCCTGCGTGATCAGCCTGCTGTTGCTCACCGTGACCCTGGCGCTGTTCATGGCCGCCATGCACAGCGGCAGCATCGTCATGGTGGTGGGCCTGCTGTTCGTGATGGGCCTGACCCTGTACGGGCCAGACTCGATGATCAGTGGCGCGGCGGCCATCGACTTTGGCACGGCCAAGGCCGGTGCCACGGCGGCTGGCTTCGTCAACGGTTGTGGCTCGGTGGGTGCGGTGCTCGGCGGCCTGCTACCCGGTTACTTCGACAGCGTCACGGTGTTCATCGTGTTCGCCGGCTGCGCGCTGTTCTCGGCCCTGGTGCTGCTGCCGCACTGGAACAGCCGCCCGGCCAGCCAGCCCCAGGTCAATGACGTGGCACCCAATACCAGCATGGCGATCAAGCCACTGCGTACCTAGAGGAAAGCGAGCGAATGAGACCCTTCTGGCTGCAACAGGCCCTGGATTCGGAGCAGGACGCGGTGTGCCCGCCGCTACAGGGCGATGCCCGTTGTGACGTGTGCATCGTCGGCGGTGGCTACACGGGCCTTTGGACCGCGCTGATGCTCAAGGAGGCGGTGCCGGCGCTGGACGTGCTGCTGATCGAGGCGGATATCTGCGGCGCGGGTGCCAGTGGCCGCAACGGCGGTTGTGCATTGTCCTGGTCGGCCAAGTATTTCACCCTCGAACGCCTGTTTGGTGCGGCCGAAGCCGTGCGCCTGGTGCGCGAGTCGGAGCGCAGCATCAGCGCGATTGGCGATTTCTGTGCCACTCATGGCATCGACTGTGACTATCGATTGGACGGTACTTTGTACACGGCCACCAACCAAGCCCAGGTCGGCGCTACCGATGCAGTGATCGCGGCGCTGGAACAGAGGGGAATCAATTCGTTCGAACGCCTTGCGCTCGAGGATGTGCAGCGTCTGGCTGGCTCGGCGCGGCATCTGGAGGGCTGGTTCTCACCAGCCGCCGCCACCGTGCAGCCGGGCCGCCTGGTGCGGGGCTTGCGCCGGGTGGCCTTGCAGCGTGGCGTGCGCATTTGTGAAGGCACGGCCATGACTGGCCTTGAGCACGGCGCCCCGGCGCAGGTGCGCACGGCCCATGGCACAGTGCGCGCCGACCGCGTGGTGCTTGGCCTGAATGCCTGGATGGCGCGCGCCTTCCCGCAGTTCGAGCGCAGCGTGGCGATCGTCTCCAGCGACATGGTCATCACTGAACCGTGCCCCGAGCTGCTCCGCGAAATCGGCCTAAACAACGGCATCAGCGTGCTCGACTCGCGCATCTTCGTGCATTACTACCACAACACCTCCGACGGCCGCCTGATGCTTGGCAAGGGCGGCAACACCTTCGCCTATGGCGGGCGCATGTTGCCGCTGTTCGACCAGCCGTCGCCGTATCGGCCGTTGCTGGGCGAAACCCTGGGCAATTTCTTTCCGGCGCTGGCCGACGTACCGCTTGCGGCCAGTTGGAACGGCCCATCGGATCGCTCGGTGACCGGGCTGCCATTCTTTGGCCGTCTGGACGGGCAGGGTAATGTGTTCTATGGCTTCGGCTATTCCGGAAGCGGGGTCGGGCCGTGCCACATGGGTGGGCAGATTCTCTCGTCGCTGGCACTGGGGTTGGACAACCCGTGGACACGCTCGCCACTGGTCAAAGGCCCGCTGGGCCTGTTCCCGCCGGAGCCGATCCGCTACCTGGGCTCGTTGCTGGTGCGCAATGCCATCCGCCGCAAGGAGCGGGCTGAAGACCGCGGCGTGCGGCCACGCCACCTGGACGTGCGCTTGGCGCGCTTCGCGGCGGCGGCGGGAAAGGCCGACAAGGCGTGAGATTTGTTGTCGATCACAGGCGCGAGGGCGTATAAACTGCTCCCACTTTTGGCCGGTCGCTTCCTGAACTGGCCGCTGAAACAAGAGAGTCGACATGGGCGCACAGTGGAAAGCCAAGCATAGAGAAACAGCTGCCAATGCCAAGGGCAAGATCATGGGCAAGCTGTCCAAGGAAATCCAGATTGCGGCCAAGTCGGGCGCCGACCCCGACATGAACCCGCGCCTGCGCCTGGCTATCGTCCAGGCCAAGAAGGCCTCGATGACCCGCGAGACCCTGGACCGGGCGATCCGCAAGGGTGCCGGCCTGGACGGTGATGCCGTGCAGTACCACGCGGTGAGCTACGAAGGTTTTGCGCCGCACCAGGTGCCGCTGATCGTCGAATGCCTGACCGACAACGTCAACCGCACCGTCGCGCAGATCCGCGTGTTGTTCCGCAAGGGCCAGCTGGGTGCCAGCGGTTCGGTGGCCTGGGACTTCAACCATGTCGGCCTGATCGAAGCCACCCCTGCCAGCGACGACGCCGACCCGGAAATGGCTGCGATCGAAGCGGGTGCACAGGACTTCGAGGAAGGTGAAGAAGAGGGCTCGACCCTGTTCATCACCGACACCACCGACCTTGATGCAGTGCAGAAGGCGCTGCCGGAGCAGGGTTTCACTGTTACTTCGGCGAAGATTGGCTACACCCCGAAGAATCCGGTGAGTGCGGCGAGCCTGAGTGCTGAAGCGCTGGCTGAGGTTGAAGCGTTTCTTGAGGCGATCGACGAGAACGATGACGTGCAGAACGTCTACGTGGGTCTGACCGCTTAATAAGCCGGGCCGCTTTGCGGCCCATTCGCGGGCAAGCCCGCTCCCACAGGTAAACCACTGGTCTCAAGAACTGTGGTGTACCTGTGGGAGCGGGCTTGCCCGCGAATGGGCCAGTGAAATTTCAGCAGGAATGGCAGATGAACCCAACTTTCGCCTCCCTCAGCCTCGCCCACCTGCGCACCCTCGACTGCCTCCTGCAGTTGAAAAACCTCAGCCACGCCGCCGAACGCCTGGGCGTTAGCCAGTCGGCCCTGAGCCGTCAATTGGCCCATCTGCGCGATGCCTTCGACGACCCATTGCTGGTGCGCCAGGGCCGCGGTTACGTGCTCAGCGAATACGCCGAAGCCTTGGTCGAACCCCTGCGCCAGGTGCTCGAAGAACTCCAGGCCCTGCGCCAACCCGCCGCCTTCGACCCGGCCCGCTGCGAGCGGCGCTTCTGCCTGGCCGCGTCCGACTATGTCGCCGAGCACATGCTGCCGCTGCTGGTGGCCGCGCTGGAGCAGGAAGCCCCAGGCGTGTGCATCGAATACCGCACCTGGCAGGCCGGCCAGTACGCCATGCTTGCCAGTGGCGAGATCGACCTGGCCACCACACTGTTCGATGAGTCGCCGCCCAACCTGCACGGGCGCCTGCTCGGCGAAGACCGGGCGGTGTGCCTGATGCGCCGGGAGCATCCACTCGCGGCCTGCGAGGTGCTGGGCCAGGACGACTACCTGGCCTTCAAACACGTGCGCATCTCCGGTGGCGGCGACAAAGACAGCTTCATCGACCGCCACCTGCGCGCCCAGGGCCTGCAGCGGCGGGTGAGCCTGGAAGTGCCGTTCTTCTCAGCCACGGTGCAGGTGATTGCCAACAGCCAGGCGCTGGCCACCGTGCCCGAGCATATCGCCCGCCAGTTGTGCCGCCTGCATGCCTTGGCCTGGCGGCCTTTGGGCTTCGTCGAGCATACCCAGCGCTATTGGGTGGTGTGGCACCAGCGCCTGCAGGCGTCGGCCGAGCACCGCTGGCTGCGCAACCGGGTATTCGAGCTGTGGCGCCAGTCGCAGTTTGGCGTTCAGGGTGGGCATGCGGGTTTGCCATAGCAGGTATGCGCGAAGCGGGGTTATTCGACAGGGGGCGGGCGCCTAGACTGTCGGCACAAACCCGCCCACAGGAGACCGCGCGTGACCCCCGAACAATTTCGCCAGTACGGCCACCAACTGATTGACCTGATCGCCGACTACCGCCAGACGGTCGGCGAGCGCCCGGTCATGGCCCAGGTCGAGCCCGGCTATCTCAAGGGCGCCTTGCCGGCAAGCGCGCCACAGCAGGGCGAGCCGTTCGAGGCAATCCTCGACGACGTCGATAAACTGGTCATGCCGGGCCTGTCGCACTGGCAGCACCCGGACTTCTACGGCTACTTCCCGTCCAATGGCACCTTGTCATCGGTGCTTGGCGACTTCCTCAGCACGGGCCTTGGCGTACTCGGCCTGTCGTGGCAATCCAGCCCGGCGCTAAGCGAGCTTGAGGAAACCACCCTCGACTGGCTGCGCCAACTGCTTGGCCTATCGGCACAGTGGAGCGGGGTGATCCAGGACACTGCCTCGACCAGCACCCTGGTCGCGCTGATCAGTGCCCGTGAGCGCACCACCGACTACGCATTGGTGCGTGGCGGCCTGCAGGCCGAGGCAAAACCGCTGATCGTCTATGTCAGCGCCCACGCCCACAGTTCGGTGGACAAGGCTGCGCTGCTGGCCGGTTTCGGCCGCGCCAACATCCGCCTGATCGCCACCGACGCGCAGTTCGCCATGCGCCCCGACGCCTTGCAGGCCGCTATCGCGCAGGACCTTGCCGCCGGCAATCAGCCCTGCGCGGTGGTCGCCACCACCGGTACCACAACTACCACGGCACTGGACCCGCTGCGACCGATCGGCGAAATTGCCCAAGCCCAGGGCCTGTGGCTGCACGTCGACTCGGCCATGGCCGGTTCGGCGATGATCCTGCCCGAGTGTCGCTGGATGTGGGACGGCATCGAGCTGGCCGATTCGGTGGTGGTCAACGCGCACAAGTGGCTGGGTGTGGCCTTCGATTGCTCGATCTACTACGTGCGTGACCCGCAGCACCTGATCCGGGTGATGAGCACCAACCCGAGCTACCTGCAGTCGGCGGTGGACGGCGAGGTGAAGAACCTGCGCGACTGGGGTATCCCGCTGGGCCGCCGCTTCCGTGCGTTGAAATTGTGGTTCATGTTGCGCAGCGAAGGCGTTGAGGCGTTGCAGCAGCGTTTGCGTCGTGACCTGGACAATGCCCATTGGCTGGCTGAACAGGTGGAGGCGGCTGCAGAGTGGCAACTGTTGGCGCCGGTCCAGCTGCAGACGCTGTGCATTCAGCATCGGCCAGCAGGGGTGGAGGGGGAGGCGCTGGATGCGCATACCCGGGCATGGGCCGAGCGGCTCAATGCTTCAGGCGATGCTTACGTGACGCCGGCGACCCTGAATGGGCGCTGGATGGTGCGGGTGTCGGTTGGGGCGCTGCCGACCGAGCGCGAGCATGTCGAGACGCTGTGGCAGCGGTTGCAGGAAGTGATCAAAGGCTGACATCGTTGGGGCCGCGTTGCGGCCCATTCGCGGGGCAAGCCCGCTCCCACAGAGACCGCGCTGCAGTTGACCTGTGGGAGCGGGCTTGCCCGCGAATGGGCCGCAACGCAGCCCCAACGATCCATCAGTTGCTCACCGCCTCAAAGCTCCCCTTGCGGCTCGCCTCAAAGGCTTCCTTCGCCATCGGCTTGGCCTGTGGATTACCCAGATCTTCCATCGCCAAACGATGTGTCTCCGGCGCGATATAGGCCGCCAGCGCACACACGCAGGTGATGAAGAACGCCAGCCCACCGACCACCAACGGAATGTTCTCCGAACCCGGCGGCGCCACCAGGGCGAACAGCGCAGGCAGCATGGCGGTCAGCATGGTGCCGATGTTCTGCGCGATGGCCATGGCCGAGACGCGGTAGCGGGTGTGGAACAGCTCCGGGTAAAAGCTTGGAAACACGGCGTTGTAACCCTGATAGACCATGCCCCACATGACGATCGAGGCGGCAAAGGCCAGCGGCACGTTCTGGATGCTGATCGCATACAGGTAGACGAAGGCCAGCAGGCCCGAGCCCAGGCAACCGGCGATCATGGTCGGGCGCCGACCGATCTTGTCGGAGAGGTTGCCGACGAAGGGGATCACCAACACGGCAACGATATTGCCCACCACCGGGATCCACAGGTAAACGCTCTTGTCGAAGCCGATGCCATAGGCCGGCTGCACCGCGTAGGCCGCCCCGAAGATGGTCGCGACCACCGGGATCACGTTCATCAGGGCCATGAACATCACCAGCACCATGTGCTTCCAGCTGTGGCGGAAAGCTTCGCTGATCGGCGACTTGGCGACCTTGTCCTGCTTCTCTTCCTTAACGAACGCCGGGGTTTCGTGCACTTCCTTGCGAATGATGAAGCCTGCGATCAATACCACCGCACTCATCAGGAACGGAATGCGCCAGCCCCAGTCGTTGAACGCTTCGCTCGGCATGAAGTAGGCCAGCGGCAGGAACACGGCTGCCGCCAGCACCTGGCCGGCCTGCACGCCCTGTAGGGTGAAGCTGGCGTAGTAGCCGCGCCGGCCGAACGGGGCGTGCTCCATGATCATCGAACTGGCGCCGGAGATTTCACCGGCCACCGCGAAACCCTGGACCAGGCGCAGCACCACCAGCAGGGCCGGGGCGAGCAGGCCGATGTCGTGGTAGGTCGGCAGCAGGCCGACGGCCATGGTCGACAGCCCCATCAGGAACATGCACAGCAGCAGCACGTTCTTGCGCCCGCGGGTGTCACCCCAGTGGCCGAGCACGAAGGCGCCGACCGGGCGGGCCAGGTAGCCCACGCCGTAGGTGGCCAGCGAGGCGATGATGGCCATTTTCGGGTCGGTGTTGGGGAAGAAGATCTGCGGGAAGATCAGCGCCGCAGCCTGGGCATAGATGAAAAAGTCGTAGTACTCGAGTGCTGAGCCTATCCATCCGCTGGCGGTCGCTTTCTTGGCTTGAGAGCTAGAGTGGGCCATTGTTGTCTCCGTTGTTTTTGTTGGTGATCGCACAGCTGGCGTTGCCTTGAGGCAGGTGCTGGGCGTGCGATCGCTATCGGGAGTATTTGCTGCGCTGGGTGGCTGTCGATGTGCCTGCGTGCGATCACATGGTTGTTCAGCGGTGGCAGTGAATCAATTCGCCGAAACGGGTTTTGTGCGGTAATCGAACGCAAAACTAACTGTTCCGTACAAAGTAATTGCTGCCGTGACTTTACCTGCGAATAATCGATCGTGCCAAGAAGTCAGATGGTCTCTTGCCTGTACCGGCCTCTTCGCGGGCAAGCCCGCTCCCACAGGCACCGCACCGTACCTGTGGGAGCGGGCTTGCCCGCGAAGAGGCCGATACAGAAGAACCGCGGACTTCCAGCCCCGTAGCCCCCATAACAAGGAACTCCACCATGCAGCGTTCGATAGCCACCGTGTCCTTGAGCGGCACCCTGCCGGAAAAGCTCGAAGCCATCGCCGCCGCCGGTTTCGACGGCGTCGAGATCTTCGAGAATGATCTGCTCTACTACGCCGGCAGCCCGCGCGAAGTGCGGCAGATGTGCGCCGACCTCGGCATCGCCATCACCCTGTTCCAACCCTTCCGCGATTTTGAAGGCTGCCGCCGCGACCGCCTGCAGAAAAACATCGACCGCGCCGAACGCAAGTTCGACCTGATGCAAGAGCTAGGCACCGACCTGGTGCTGGTGTGCAGCAACGTGCAGGCCGATGCGTTGGGTGAAGAACAGCTATTGGTGGACGACCTGCGGCTGCTCGCCGAGCACGCCGGCAAGCGCGGCCTGCGTATCGGCTACGAAGCCCTGGCCTGGGGCCGCCATGTCAACACCTACCAGCAAGTGTGGAACCTGGTGCGCCAGGCCGACCATCCGGCGCTGGGGGTGATCCTCGACAGCTTCCACACCCTGTCGCTCAAGGGCGACCCGGCCGCGATCCGCGACATCCCTGGCGACAAAATCTTCTTCGTGCAGATGGCCGACGCGCCGATCCTGGCCATGGACGTGCTGGAGTGGAGCCGCCACTTCCGCTGCTTCCCGGGCCAGGGCGAAATGGACCTGGCCGGCTTCCTAGCGCCGATCCTCGCCACAGGCTATCGCGGCCCGCTGTCGCTGGAAATCTTCAACGACGGTTTCCGCGCCGCACCGCCCCGGCAGAACGCCGCTGATGGCTTGCGCTCGCTGCTGTACCTCGAAGAACAGACCCGCCTGCGCCTGCAGCAGGAAGGCACCACCATCGAACCGGGCGTGCTGTTCGCGCCGCCCGCCGCCAGTGCCTATGACGGCGTGGAGTTCCTCGAATTCGCCGTCGACGAAGCCGTCGGTGCGCGCCTGGGCGGCTGGCTCAAGCGCCTGGGCTTTGCCGAAGCCGGCAAGCACCGCAGCAAGGATGTGCGGCTGCTGCGCCAGAACGACATCAATATTGTGCTCAACGCAGAACCCTACTCCTTCGGCCACAACTTCTTCGAGGCCCATGGCCCGTCGTTGTGCGCCACCGCCCTGCGGGTCAAGGATGAGCACGCCGCGCTGCAGCGCGCCACTGACTTGCGCGGCCAGCCATTTCGCGGCCTGGTCGGCCCGAATGAGTGCGAAGTGCCTGCCGTGCGCGCCCCGGACGGCAGCCTGATCTACCTGGTGGAGCAGGGCAAGGAAGGCCCGTCGCTGTACGACACCGATTTTCGCCTGGACCCAGCCGCAACTGCCAGCGGCGGCCTGCAGCGCATCGACCACATGGCCCTGGCCCTGCCGGCCGAGTCGCTAGACAGTTGGGTGCTGTTCTACAAGAGCCTGTTCGACTTTGCCGCCGATGACGAAGTGGTGCTGCCCGATCCCTACGGCCTGGTGAAAAGCCGCGCGTTGCGCAGCCAGTGCGGCAGCCTGCGTTTGCCGCTGAACATCTCGGAAAACCGTAACACCGCGATTGCCCATGCACTGTCCAGCTATCGCGGCTCGGGCGTGCATCACATTGCCTTCGATTGCGCGGATATCTTCAAGGAAGTGGCACGGGCCAAGGAAGCGGGTGTGCCATTACTGGAAATCCCGCTGAATTACTACGACGATTTGGCGGCGCGCTTCGATTTCGACGACGAGTTTCTCAGCGAATTGGCCTATTACAACGTGCTCTATGACCGTGATGCACAGGGTGGTGAGTTGTTCCACGTTTACACCGAGTCGTTTGAGGACCGTTTCTTCTTCGAGATCATCCAGCGTAAAGGCGGTTATGTCGGATATGGCGCGGCGAACGTGGCGGTGCGCTTGGCGGCGATGGCCAAGCGGCGCAGCGGGGCGGTGCGCAAGCCTGTGCTGTAATGGAGTTACTTCGTACTGACTATCTTGCTTGAAGCAGTATGACCCCAGTGGGAGCGGCTTCAGCCGCGAACAAAGCGACGCGGTTTATGCCACCGGCTTCGCCGGTGTTCGCGGCTGAAGCCGCTTGTGTCTTGAAGAGGGATTAGAATCTGGAGTGAGAGCGGTGAATGACAAGCTGAGTGCCGCAGGTGCCATGAGCACGAGTGGGAGCA